>CBJLQC010000001.1:0-21323 GCA_966424955.1 uncultured bacterium
TCCCATGTAGCGCGGGTGGTAGAGCCAGTTGGATTGGGCGACGACGTCGCGCACCACGTCCGCCACGACTTCCGCCACCGGACGGCCCGAGCGCGGTAGCGGCGCATCGAAGAAGCCCCCCAGCTCGGCCGCGACCGCGCGCGGGGCGACCGGACGTTCGGCGTTGCGGCTGGCCGCCAGGTAGTGCGCGGCCACCCGCACGAACTGCTCGCCGACCTGCGCGTCCATGTCGGCCTCGATCGTCTGCAGGAGCCCTTCCACGGATCCGGACATTCCCGACTCCAAATCTTGACGGCTGGGGTACTTTCAAGCGCCCTGTCCGCGCCGGACGGCGTCGGCGGGCCCGCGAATCCTTCAGCAAAGACGTTTGAGCATGAGTATCGACTATACGGACCGGTTCGTTCGTCGTCACATCGGTCCCGGCGAAGCCGAAATCCGCGATATGCTGCAGACCATCGGCTACGATTCCCTCGACAGCTTCATCGACACCGTGATTCCCGCCGGCATTCGGCTGCAGTCGCGCCTGGCGCTGCCCGCGCCCATCACAGAATACGAGGCGCTCCAGGAGTTGCGCGATATCGCAGAGCAGAATCGCGTGGCGCGCTCCTACCTCGGCATGGGCTATCACGACTGCAACACGCCAGCCGTGATCCAGCGGAAAGTCCTCGAGAACCCGAGCTGGTACACCGCGTACACGCCGTACCAGGCGGAGATCTCGCAGGGACGCCTCGAAGCCCTGCTCAATTTCCAGACAGTCGTCATCGACCTGACCGGTCTGCCGATCCCCAACGCATCGCTGCTGGATGAAGCCACCGCGGCGGCCGAGGCCATGAGCATGTCGCACGCGGTGCGGGGCAAGGCGGGGGGCACTCGGTACTTCGTCTCGCAGCTCTGCCATCCGCAGACCATTGATGTGGTGGCTACGCGCGCACGCGCGCGCGGCTGGCAGATCGTGGTGGGGGATCATGAGACTTTCGAGTTCACCGACGACATCTTCGGCGCGCTGCTGCAGTATCCCACCACTGATGGCGCCGTCCTCGACTACCGGCCTTTCGTGGAGAAGGCACACGCCGCGAACGCCATCGTTACGGTAGCTGCCGACCTGCTCAGCCTGTGCGTGCTCACCCCGCCCGGCGAATGGGGCGCTGATGCCGTGGTCGGCAACTCGCAGCGTTTCGGCGTGCCCATGGGCTATGGTGGTCCGCATGCGGCGTTTCTCGCCACGCGCGATGACTACAAGCGGCACCTGCCGGGACGCATCATCGGCGTCTCGCGCGACTCGCGCGGCCGTCCCGCGTTGCGCATGGCGCTACAAACGCGCGAGCAGCACATCCGCCGGGAAAAGGCGACCAGTAACGTATGCACCGCGCAGGTGCTGCTGGCGGTAATGGCCAGCATGTATGCGGTCTACCACGGACCGGATGGCCTGCGCGCCATCGCCCAGCGGGTCCATCGCCTCACGGTAATGCTGGCCGAAGCGCTGCGCGCGCTCGGCTACACGATCCGGCATGACGCGTTCTTCGATACGCTGCGCATCACGGCGGGCCCGTGCACGGGTGAGGACGTCTTCGAGCGCGCCGCGCTGCGCGACATCAACCTGCGTCTGTATGACAACGGCGATCTGGGCGTCTCGCTCGATGAGACCGTGTCGGGTGCCGAGCTGGCCGACCTGATCGCGGTCTTCGCCAATACGGATGTAGCGGGGTTCGAGGAATCCGCCTTCGACGTCGACGCCGCCATCCCGGCGCGGTTTCGCCGTACCAGCGAGTATCTGACGCATCCGGTCTTCAATCGCTACCACTCCGAGACCGAGATGCTGCGCTACATCCAGCGTCTGGAGAACAAGGACCTTTCGCTCACCTGGTCGATGATCCCGCTCGGCTCGTGCACCATGAAGCTGAATGCGGCGACGGAGATGTTCCCGATTACCTGGCCGGAATTCGCGAAGCTGCATCCGTTCGCGCCGCGCGCGCAGGCCAAGGGCTACGCACAACTGTTCGAGCAGCTGGAGAAGTGGCTGGCCGAGATCACCGGCTTCGACGGCGTGTCACTACAACCCAATGCAGGTTCGCAAGGCGAGCTCGCGGGACTGCTCACCATTCGCGCCTATCATGAATCGCGCGGCGACACGCACCGCAACGTCTGCCTGATTCCGGCGTCGGCGCACGGGACCAACCCGGCGAGTGCCGTCATGGCCGGCATGCAGGTGGTGGTCGTCAAGTCGGACGAAGACGGCAACGTCGATATCAACGACCTGCGCGCACAGGCCGGGAAGCACAAGGATACGCTGGCCGCGCTGATGATCACCTATCCGTCGACGCACGGCATCTTCGAAGAAGGCATTCGCGAGGTTTGCAGAATCGTGCATGACCACGGCGGCCAGGTTTACATGGATGGCGCCAACATGAATGCCATGGTCGGCCTGGCTCGCCCCGGTGACATCGGCGCGGACGTCTGCCACCTCAATCTTCACAAGACCTTCTGCATCCCGCACGGCGGTGGCGGCCCGGGCATGGGCCCGATTTGCTGTGCGAAGCACCTGACGCCGTTCCTGCCGACTCACACGGTCGTCGTGCTGGAAGGGAAGAAACGCAGCGGCGCCGTCTCGGCGGCGCCGTGGGGCAGCGCCGATATCCTGCCGATTTCCTGGGCCTACATCCGCATGATGGGACACGACGGGTTGGCGCAGGCCACCCGCATTGCCATTCTGAACGCCAATTACGTCGCGGCGCGCTTACAGGATCACTACCCCGTGCTGTACACCGGCCGCGAGGGCACCGTCGCGCACGAGTGCATCATCGACCCACGCGCCTTCAAGAACAGCGCGGGCGTGGAAGCAGTCGACATTGCGAAACGGCTCATGGATTACGGCTTCCATGCGCCCACCGTGTCCTTCCCGGTCGCCGGCACGCTGATGATCGAGCCGACCGAGAGCGAGTCGCTCGAGGAGCTCGATCGCTTTTGTGATGCGTTGATCGGCATTCGGGAAGAGATTCGCGAGATCGAGCTGGGCATTGCCGACCGGCACAACAACGTGCTCAAGAACGCGCCGCACACGGCCGACATGGTCATCTCGGATTCGTGGGACAAGCCCTACGGGCGGGAGAAAGCCGCCTACCCGGCGCCCTGGACTCGCGACGCGAAGTTCTGGCCGGCGGTCGGGCTCGTGGAGTCTGCGGCCGGAGATCGCAACCTGATATGCGCGTGTCCGCCGCTGGAGGAGTACGCCACGATGAACGCCGAGTAGCCCGAGCGTTTCCGCTGCGTTCGTCGTACATACTAGTTCACGCGGAGCAACGCAGAGAAAAACAGAGAGAGCCGCAGAGGCATGTTGTTCTGGCGACCTCCCACGCAGTTCAAAATTCAATTTCGAATTTTAACTTCGAGTGGAAAGTGGCCGCGCACGACGAGGCCTCTGCGGCTCTCTGCTACCTCTGCGTCACTCTGCGTGAAACGGGAGTGCCCAGGCTTTCGACTAGACGCCGACCGCCTTCCCCACCAGATCCGCGTTCGTCTCTGAGCGCTTCATGAGCTGCAGCAGCGCCTGCATGGCGTCGGCGGCCGATGAGCCGTTGATCTGCCGCCGGAAATTCTGAGAAAACTCGAGCGCTTCGGGCGAGAGGATCATCTCTTCGCGACGGGTGGAGGATTGCACGATGTCGATCGCGGGGAAGATGCGCTTGTCGGCCAGCTCGCGGCTCAGCAGCAATTCACTGTTGCCGGTGCCCTTGAACTCTTCGAAGATCACCTGGTCCATGCGCGACCCGGTATCCACCAGTGCAGTGGCAATGATGGTCAGCGAGCCGCCGCCCTTTTCCGGATCTACTTTGCGCGCGGTGCCCAGGAAGCGCTTCGGCTTCTCCAGCGAGTTCGCGTCCAGGCCGCCGGAAAGCGTGCGGCCACTGCCTTCCTCGGCCGTGTTGTAGGCACGCGCCAGGCGCGTGATCGAGTCGAGGATGATCACAACGTCCTGTCCCATCTCGACGCGGCGCTTGGCGCGCTCCAGCGTGATTTCCGCAATCGCGACATGACGATCGGCCGGGTAATCGAAGGAAGATGCGATGACTTCACCGTAGCCGCACATCTCCATGTCCGTGATTTCTTCCGGACGCTCATCGATGAGCAGGATATAAACCGTCGAATTCGGATAATTCTTGACGACGCCTTCGGCGACCGCCTGCAGCACCATGGTCTTGCCCGCCTTGGCGGGCGCCACGATCAGCGCGCGCTGACCCTTGCCCAGCGGATTGAACAGGTCGATCACGCGATCCGTGTAGTCGCGATTGCCGCGCCGCGTCAAACCACATTCGATCTTGAGCTGTTCGTCGGGATGCTGTGCGGTAAGGCGACTGAACTGCGGGCGATGCAATGCATCATCGGGAGGCAGGCCATTGACCGTGTCGATGCGCACCAGCGGCGCGCTCTTGCCGCGCCCGGGTGCATCGCCTGCCTCGCCCACGATTTCATCACCGGTGCGCAGGCCGTAACGCTGAATGAGCTTGCTGCCGACGAAGACGTCGGTCTTGCTGGCGAGATAACCGGCGTCACGCTGGCGCAGGAAGGCCGCGCCGTTGCCGACGATCTCGAGGACACCTGAGGTCACGAGTCGAGTCTTTCTTTCTTTATGGAATTTGGAACAATGATTTCTGCTTACTCGTCACGATCCGGCGCGGTTCCAGTACACCCACAGCAGCAGCGCACCAAACGCGATGCGATACCACGCGAAAGACCGGAAGCTGTGACGTGAGACAAAGCCCAGGAACGCCTTCACCACGACTATCGCGGAGAGGAACGACACGACGAACCCTACCGCAAAAACCGGTGCATCCGCCACTGACAACACGTCGCGACTCTGAAACAGGTCGAAGCCTGTAGCCGCGAACATGACGGGGATTGCCAGGAAAAAGGAAAACTCGGCTGCTGCCCGGCGGGATAGACCGAGACTGCGCGCACCCATAATGGTGGCGCCCGATCTCGAAACGCCCGGGAACAGTGATAACACCTGAGCCACCCCGATGCCAAGAGCCTTGCTGAATGGGACACGATCGACGTCGGTTACCACCTCCGGCGGGTCCCACCACTCGATCAGCAAAATGACCACGCCACCGACCAGCAGGGCCCAGGCGACCGTCACGGGATTGAACAGGTGCTCCTTCATCCAGTCATAGATCAGGAAGCCGGTCAGCGCCGCAGGGACAAACGCAATTGCCAGATTGACAAGGAGTTGGCGCGCGGCGGGCGCGCGCGTTGCGTTGCGCAGGACGGTGATGATCTTCTGCCGGTACAGCCAGACGACTGCCAGGATTGCACCCAGCTGAATAAAGACCTCGAATGTCTTGGCGCGTTCACTCTCGAAATTCAGCCAGTCGGAAGCCAGGATCAGGTGGCCCGTCGATGAGACCGGAATGAATTCCGTCGCACCCTCCACGAGGCCGAGAATAATAGCTTTCAGGATGTCGTTCATGGTGGCGTAGTTGAATGCAATCCGGCAGCCAGATCTGGCACCGGGCTTGCCCCACGAGTCGGTGGGAGGGGAGGCCAATGGCGGCTGAGGGGCACAAGACAGTGATCATCGATGGGTCGAACGTGGCGCACTCGAGCGAAGGCGACAAACCCTTGCTCGCCAACATCCAGGCCGTGCGCGCCAAGCTCCTCGAAGAAGGCTACGAGCCCATCGTCCTGGCGGACGCCGCGCTCAGACATCAGATCGATGATGGTGACGGCTACGAGCAGCTGGTCGAGTCGGGCACCATCAAACAGGCGCCGGCGGGAACGGACGCGGATTATTTCATCCTCTCATTCGCGCGTGAGCTGGACGCCGACATCGTTTCGAATGACCGGTTCAAGGATCGAGTCGCAGCGTTTCCCGAAGTGAAGCAGCGGATCATCCGCTACATGGTCGTTAATGGCGAGGTCGTGCTCGAACGCCGCAGCTCGCGGCGCAAAGGCGTGAAGTGAAGCCGGGGCCCGGAGCGCCGGGCCAGTAGCGCCCGGCGTTTTCTGGAGCTCCATTCTCCTTCCCGTACCCGACGTTTCCCCGTTACTCGAGGGCCGGGCGCGGCGACAGGGCCTCACGCGCCTTCTCCGCCGCGCTCTCGGCCGCTTCGCTGGCCGCTGCCAGCGCGGCGGATGCCGTCGCCTGGGCGCTCGCAGCTGCCGACGAGGCCGCGTCCGCTGCCCGTTCGTAATACTTCGCCGCGAACTCCTTCGCCGTGAGCTTACGCGCGTAGATGACCTGGGCCAGCTTTACCCAGGAAAGCGCCTTGATGTACACCCACCCGATATCGAACTCGTACCACTTGGCCCGGAAACTGGCCGAGCGCGGATCGGCATGGTGATTGTTGTGCAATTCTTCGCCGACGATCCACAGCCCCAGCGGAATGATGTTACGGCTCTGGTCTTTGGTCGCGAAATTCCGATAGCCAATCGCGTGACCGACACCATTGATGACATTGCCGAAGATCGGGATCCATACGGCCATCGCACTGAACACGACGACACCCCACGGCAATCCGAAGAGCATGAGGTCGATGCAGGCCATGACCAGCAGGCCGAGCATGCGGTTGCGCGTGTAGACCTGGCGCTCGACCCAATCGGTGGGACAGCCGCGCCCGTACTTCGTGAGGGTGTCCTGGTCGGCAGCGGCTTCACGATAGAAGAACACGCCTCCGAAGACGATTGCAAACAGGCCCTCCTCCGCCGGCGAATGCGGATCGCCTTCCCGGTCGGAGAAAGCGTGGTGCTTGCGATGCACGGCGACCCACTCCAGGGTCACGATCCCGGTCGTCAGCCACAACCAGAAGCGCATGAAATGCTCGACTACCGGGTGGAACTTCACCCCTTCATGCGTCGCCGATCTGTGCAGGTAGAGCGTTACACAAAGATTCGTGATGTGCCCGACTATGACGATGTACAGGACCGGTACCCACCAGGCAAAGGCGAGTGAGCCGAATTCCGGCATAGCTCTTCTCCTAAAGGCAAAAGAAAAAGGCCCAACAGCCTCAGCTGGTGCTGCGGACCTCGCTCCCTACGGTATAGCGGCTACTGGCGCAGATTCCGTTCCGTGGGGGGAGCCCGAAAGATAGGGCACACCTCCCCGGGCGCCAAGCCACGGGCGGATCCGTCCCCCCCGCTTTTGTAGTTTGGCTCACCACAGCCGGTCGGCTGATGGCTGGTTGACCGCCGTCGCCCGGCAGGGCTAATTACGCACCATGGACCTTCAGCTCCCGCTGCTGACCGCACTCATGCTGGGATCGCTCCATGCGTTCGAGGCGGACCACATCGCTGCGGTAACGTCGTTTGCCGTACAGAAACCGTCACCGCAGCAGTCGGTGGGCTTCGGCTTTCGTTGGGCGGTCGGCCACGGCAGCTCCATTCTGATCGCGGGGCTCTTCCTCATTTTCCTGGGACTGAAGGTTCCGGAGCACGCCAACGCGGTCATGGAGCGGCTCGTCGGACTGGTTCTCATCGCCCTGGGCGCCTGGACGATGATGGCCACGCGCGCGATGCACGCGCACGAGCATACGCACCACGGCTCGCCGCATCTTCACCTCCACTCGCATCTGCTGTCCGGTGGACACGATCACAAGCACGCACCAACGCTGGTCGGCCTGATGCACGGCCTGGCAGGCGCCGCGCCTGCGGTCGCCCTGGTGCCGCTGGCCATGTTCGACACCGCTTTCGGCGGCATCACCTACCTGCTCCTCTTCGCGATCGGCACGGCGGTCAGCATGACCGTTTACGCACTGTTTGCCGGCTACGTCGCCCACCGGGCCACCCGCGTGGCCGAGAGGTTCGGGCGCGCGGTCGGCCAGCTCACCGGACTGAGCACCATCATCATCGGTATCGTCTGGCTGATCCGCTGAAGCGCTACCTGCTCATCACGCGACGTCGCATCCCGCCGGACCGCCATCCCGAGTACATCCAGCTCTGGCAGGCCGTGCGCGACGGCGTCCACCAGCTGGGAGGACGCGCCTGGATTTTCGCCGCCACACAATCGCGCCAGCGTTTCACCGAGTTCGTCGAGTGGCAATCCGCCGGCGAGCCGCCCATTATCGAGCGCGACACCATCGCCGCCGCGCTCCGGCGGTTGGATACGGCATTCCCGAGCGAGGAATCGGATACGTGGACGGAAGCCAGTCTTTGATCGACCGCGACAGTTTGCGCGCATTGCTGCTCGAGCGGTCGGTGCGTTTTGGCGACTTCATCCTGGCCAGTGGCCAGCGTTCGTCCTACTACATCGATGCGCGTCTCAGCACGATGTCGGGACTGGGGCAGGTGCTGATCGGCCGCATCGGCCTGCAGGTCCTCGATGCACAGGGTTGGCAGCCTGACGCGCTGGGCGGGCTCACGCTGGGCGCCGATCCGATCGCCTACGCCATCGCGCACACCGCAACGCTGGCTGGCCGTCGCCTCGACGCGTTCACCGTGCGTAAGGAAGCAAAAGCGCATGGAGCCGGACGCCTGATCGAAGGAGGCGTGGAAGCCAACATGCGTGTCGTAGTCGTTGAAGACGTCATAACGACCGGCGATTCCGCATTGCGCGCCGTGCGCGCACTACGTGCTGCCCATGCCGTTGTGCTGGGTGTACTGGCGCTCGTCGATCGGGAAGAAGGCGGACGCGAACGAATCGAGGCAGAAAAAACCGACGTCGCGGCGATTTTCCGGGCCTCTGAGCTGCGTGTCGCGCGCTAGGGAGCGAGCACCGGTCCCGGCCACACCTTCAGTCGATCGACCTGCCTCGTCAACGCTTCCAGCTGCGCGCCCGCGGCTTTCAGGTTGGCCTCGTATTGAGCGGCGCGCTCGAGCGGGAGATGGGCGCGGAAGAACTCACTGCTCATGATCTCGCCGGCCCGCCCGTTGTGCACGTTGAGCACTTCGCCCAGGAAAAAGGTGGATGCGCCCGTGTCCATCGCATTCACGACCTCACACTCGAAACCGGCGATGCAGTCCTCCAAAATCGGACAGCCGGTCTTGCCCTCGAGCAGGTCGAAGCCCCCCAGTTTCTCACCATCCCGGCCGGTTTCGAAACCGAGCTTGTAGATCAGATCCCATTGATCGTTGCGCAGCAGATGCAACGTGAATACGCCAGCGCGATAAATCAGGTCGTGCGTGAAGTTGATCTTCGAGATGTAAATCGAGATCCGAGGGATGGTGGGAACCAGGGATGCCCGCTGCGCGGAGTTGACGATCAAGCCATTCCGAACGCCGCCCGCCGAGGTGGTAATCGCCACCACCGGCGAGGTCAGATTTCTGAGCAGCGTATAGACGGGATCGTGGCTCGTCATCTATTCGAGCAGCCGCAACGGCATCACCAGGCAAAGATAATCGGGCTTCTCGCCGTCCTTGGTGTAGGGCTCGATGGTCGCGGCGCGCTCGGGTGCCTTGAACGCCATCTTCACTTCCGGCGTCGGCATGAAACGCAGCACTTCCAGGAGATAACTGGCGTTGAACCCGATTTCCAGCGGCTCGCCCTGGTAATCAGCTTCGATTTCTTCGGTCGCTTCGCCGAGGTCCGGCGTTTCGACCGCAAAACGCAACGCCCCGCCGGCAAAGGTCAGCCGAACGCGATGAGTCTGATCACTCGCGACCACGGCCATCCGGCGCAGTGCCTGGGAGAATGTCGCCTTGTCGAGAATCGCGATCTTATCGTTGTCGCGCGGGATAACCTGTTCGTAATTCGGATAGGGACCCTCGATCAGCCGCGTGAACACCTGCGTCCCGTTCATACGAAAGCCAAGATGGTTCTCGCTGCGCGCCACTTCTATGTCGTCGTCGGCCCCGAAAAGACGCTCGACCTGCGCGAGGGCCTTGGGCGGAACGATCAGGTCCACTCGCGGCGCGCCCGACGACTCCACCGGTACCGCCATGCGCGCCAGCCGATGCCCGTTGGTCGCCACCATCCGCATGTCGTTTTCACCGAGCTGCCAGAGCACGCCATTCAGGATCGGCCGGCTTTCCTCCGTGGAAACCGCAAAGGAGGTCTGCCGGATCAGGTCGTGCAGGACCTTGCCCTTGAGCTTCCAGCTCTCATCAAAGTTTACCGCCGGGAAGGTTGGGAATTCGTCACGCGGCATGCCGTTCAGCCGGAAAGTCGCCCGCCCGCACGCCAGCTCGAAGCGGTCGCCCTTCGTCGAGATCTTCACCGGATGCTCGGGCAGCTCCTTAGCGAGTTCCTGGAGCTTTTTCGCCGGGACGGTCAGCGAACCCTCTTCATCCACCTCAGCCGGCACCCGCAAACTGACCGCAATGTCCAGATCCGTCCCGCTCATGGCGACGGTCTCACCATCGACATCGATCAGGATATTGGAGAGAACCGGGAGCGTCGTGCGCGTCGGGATGCTGGCTGCGACGGCGGCCAATCCCCTTTGAAGGTTATCCCGCGTGATCTTGAATTTCATCGTTTCCCACAGGGTAAGTAACTAGCCTTATATAGATCTATCTAATCAGTAGTAGTAGTAGGGACCGTTGGTTTGTGGACAACGCCCTCCAGCCGCTTAAAACTCCGTGATACTCGTAGCTTTTCCGCGACTGCGCCATATGTGGAAGGAGCGTAGGAAACTGCCCGCGTTGTCCACGCTTCCCACAAAACGGCCGCCGATAATGCCTATCTGTGGATTCCGGAACGGCCGGCCCACAGACTTCCCACATTCTGTTCACGTGAACCAGACTCGCCTCAGCCCGTCAGCTCGGCACGCAGCGCTTCAACGCGCGCATGGAACGCATCATCACCGGCCAGGTCCTCTTCCACTTTCTGGATCGAATGAATGACTGTGGAATGGTCGCGGCCGCCGAACAGCTTCCCAATCTCGACGAGCGGCAGGTCCAGGAGCTCGCGAATCAGGTACATGGCCACCTGCCGCGGCATCGTGACTTCCTTCGTCCGCTTTTTGGAAGAGAGTGCCTCGACGGTCACACCAAACAGCTGCGCTACCCGCTCGCGGATCAGCGTCGGCGTGATCTCGGGTGACTCCGCACCGCTCAGCACTCCGCCCAGCGCTTCCCGGGCCAGGTCGATCGTGACCTCGCGCCGGGTTAGCGAGGAGTAGGCGAGCAGCTTGATGACGGCGCCTTCCAGTTCGCGCACGTTCGACCGGCAATTGCGGGCGATAAACTCCAGCACCTCGTCGGCCAGGGCGATCTGATCCTCGTCTGCCTTCTTTCTGAGAATCGCCACCCGAGTCTCGAAATCCGGCGGCTTGATGTCGGTGACCAGGCCCCACTCGAATCGCGAGACCAACCGCTCCTCCAGCCCGGGGATCTCCTTGGGCGGCCGATCGCTCGTCATGACGATCTGCCGTTGCGCGTCGTGCAGGGCGTTGAAGGTGTGGAAGAACTCCTCCTGCGTCCGCTCCTTTTCCCCCAGGAAATGGACGTCGTCGATCAACAGCAGATCGATCTCGCGATACCGGCGTCGGAACTCAGCCATCCGGCCTTCCTGGATCGATGCAATCAAATCGTTGGTGAAACGCTCACTCGAGATGTACGCCACCCGCTTGCTCGGGTCGCGCGCCAGTATCGCATGTCCGATGGCATGCATCAGGTGCGTCTTACCCAGCCCTACCCCTCCATAAATGAAGAGCGGGTTGTACATACGGGCCGGCGCTTCCGCGACGGCCCGCGTGGCCGCGGCCGCGAGCTGGTTGTTGGTGCCGACCACGAAGCGGTCGAAGACGTACCGCTCGTTGAGCGGCGCGCCGACGGTGGCCAGCGGAGCTGGTCCGCCGGCATGTGGAGGCACCGGGGCGGCGGGCGGCGCTGCCGTAGCCGTCAACACGCCATCTCCACTCGCCAGGGGTGCCGTCGCGCGCGAGCGGTGCTCGAATTGGACCTGCAGGCGCTGTCCCACCACCCGCTCCGCGACTTCTGCCAGCAGGTCACCGTACTTGTCTTCGATCCATTCGGCCGCGAACTCGCTCCCGGCAGCGACCGTCAGGACATCCTGTGACAAAGCGAGCGGCTCGGTGTGCGCGAGCCAGATACGGAAGGTCTGCTCCGGGAGCAGCGTGCGGGCGCGTTCCAGAATGCGCGCCCACGCCTCGACGGCGGTCAACTCCATGTCACCAAATCATGCGCGTGCGCAGCGCTTGTGAATCACTTCTGCAGGGTAAAAAGTCGGAGGTCCGAAGCTACTTCAGGATGTGGAAAAGTCAACGCCGAAAACGCACCGCAGGTTGACCGCCGCGGTCCGATCAGGCTAAATTAATTGTCTTTGCCAGATACAGTTACGAGGTAGCTATGGGCCAGCCCACATACAAGCCGCATAACCGGAAGCGCAAGAACAAGCACGGCTTCCGCGCGCGCATGGAGACCAAGGCCGGTCAGCGCGTATTGAACGCGCGCCGCAAAAAGGGCCGGAAGAAGCTGACGGTCACGGTCGGCGGCAAGTAGCTTCCAGCGCCGTGTCCGACCGGCGGCGGAACCGATTGCCACGGACCAGGCGGATCACGAGCAGCGACGAGATCCGTGCCTTATTTCAACGGGGGAAGAGGAGCAGGACGGCCCACTTGGACGTCTTCGACTCCGCTTCCCCTGTCGCGCATCCGCGCGTCGGCGTGGTCGTGCCCAAACACCGCCACAATGCGGTGGAACGCAACCGGCTGAAGCGGCGCTTGCGTGAGGTGCTGCGCCTCGAGGTGCTGCCGCGGCTCGCCGATCGGGATGCCATAATGGATGTGCTGGTGCGCGCGCGTCGCGAAGCGTACAACGCGACGTTCGAACAGCTGCACGATGAACTGACGGAGTTCGTTGAAAGAAGATGGTCGCGCGCGTATTGATCGCGCTGGTCGGAGTGTATCGCGTTGCGATTTCACCCTGGTTGCCGGCTGCCTGTCGTTACACGCCGACATGTTCCGATTACGCGCAGCAGGCGTTGCGCAAACATGGTGCGATCAGGGGCAGTTGGCTGGCGTTGCGCCGGCTGCTGCGGTGCCATCCATGGGGAGGGCACGGACACGATCCGGTCCCATAGATTTTTGACTACAGCTACATGAATCAGAGCGTACGATTTATCCTGGCGGTCCTGCTGATGGTGGCCGTCGTCGTCATCACGAACGTCATCTTTCCGCCCGTGCCGCGCGGTGGACAGAACGCCGCAACCGATACCGTAGCTGCGCCGGCCACGCCGGCGCAGACGCAGCCGCAGGGAGCGACACCGCGCGAAATTCCGGCGCCCCCGACGCCTGCCGTCGCGCAGGCAACGCCCGCGGAGCTGATCGTCGTCGAGTCTCCGCTCTACCGTTTTGCGTTCTCGACGCAGGGCGCGGCACTCGTCTCGGCCGAGATGCTGAGCTTCAATTCCTTCACGCGTGAGGGCCCCGTGCAGTTGGCGGGGCGCACAGCGGGCGGGTTGCTCAGTCATGACCTGCTGCGCGGCGACAACCAATCGGTCGATCTGAGCAACATCCCATTCGCGCCATCGGCACGGCGACTCGTGCTGAACGAGAAGAGTGGGCCGCAGACTCTGACCCTGACGCACAACAGCGCGCAGTACGGCACCATCGAAGTCCGCTTCGACTTCGTACCCGACAACTACCTCGTCGAAGTAACTGTGACTGCACGCGGCGGCGCGGCTGCCGACCGCCTTTACCTGAACCTCGGCCCGGCGCTCGCCATCAATGAAGCGCGCGCCACCGAGGACCAGCACGCCCTCGCCTACGTCGTAAACAGCCGCAACGACGGCATTCAAAGCATGCCGCTCCGCAACGTGGATGAAAGGCATATCGAGGAAGGGCCGCTCGACTGGGTCGCGCTCAAGAACAAATACTTCGTGGTCGCCGCTGTGCTCGATACTGCTGCCGGTGCCCGGCCGTTCGGCGGGCTGATCGCGAGCCCGCACCCCGGCCGCTACGCCGCGAATCTGACGGCGACGCTGCCACCCAACGAGAACGGCGGTTTCTCATACCGCTTGTATCTGGGTCCGCAGGAATACGAGCGCCTGGTCGCCGTCGGGAACAAGCTGCAGGACGTGAATCCGATGGGGTGGCGCGTGTTTCGCCCGATCCTGCGACCGCTGGCCGCCATCATCACGTGGCTGATCATCAATCTTCAGAGACTGCTCGGCATCTCCTATGGCTGGGTGCTCATCCTCTTCGGCGTTCTGATCCGCCTCGCCATGTGGCCGCTCAACGCGAAGGCCATGCGCTCGCAGATGAAGAGCATGGAGCTGCAGCCACGCCTCAAGGACATACAGACGCGCTATAAGGACCAGCCCGAGCAGCTGCAGCGCGAGATGCTCAAGTTGTACAAGGAAGAAGGATTCAACCCGATGGGCGGCTGCCTGCCCATGTTGATTCCGATGCCGGTGCTGATCACGCTGTTCTTCGTATTCCAGAACTTCATCGAATTCCGTGGCGTGCCGTTCCTCTGGCTACCCGACCTGTCACGCGCCGATCCGTACTACATTCTGCCCATCGTCCTGGGCGCCACCATCTTCGTGCAGCAAATCATCAGCATGAAGACCATGCCGCCCAATCCGCAGATGAAGTTCATGTTGTACTTCATGCCGCTGTTCATGGTCATGATCTTCCTCAATCTCGCGTCGGGACTGAACCTGTATTACGCCGCGCAGAACCTGCCCGGCTTCGTCCAACAGATGCAGATGACCAAGGAGCGCGCACGGTACCAGCGCGATCGCGGGCTGTCACCGCAGACAACCGCCGCGCCCGCTGCGCCCACGCGCAAATCAGCACCGACGCGCAAGAAACGCTGAAGCTGTCCGATTCCGCTCAACGGAGTCCTGCCCTCGAGCAGCTAACGAGGTTAAGGCGCTCAGCTGTTTTCATCGCAGAGGACGTAGTGGCCTTGCGCGTCGCGCTGGCGACCAGGTCATCGCAGATCCACACTGGTTACGCCAAAGTGTCCGTCTAGCGCTTGACCTGAAATGGCTGCGGTAGTTCCTCGGACGTAACCGGCAGATCGACCAGGTGCTGCACCCGCGCCGCCGGCGGTCCTTCTCGCACGCGGTCGCGGAAGCCGTTGAGATCGGCGGCTGGCCCCTCGGCCTCCAGCTCGACCGAGCCGTCGTGGTTGTTGCGGACCCACCCGCGCAAGCCGCGGCGGCGTGCGTCGGCCAGGACGAACCAGCGGAATCCCACGCCTTGAACGTGACCGACGACGCGCAGGTGGATCCGATCTTGGCCAATATGGGTCATTTATCGTCAGCGGCTAGTTTCACGTGGAACATCTGTAAAGAATTGGCGACTCCCTCTGCGCGCGGCCTGCGGGTATATTAGCGCGGCTTCCAGAAGGATGGATGATGTCGCGCGTCATCGCGATCGTGAATCAAAAGGGCGGCGTCGGGAAAACCACGACCGCTATCAACCTTGGTGCGAGCTTCGCCGTCGCGGAGCGCCGTACGCTGGTCATCGACATGGACCCGCAGGGCAACGCGACCAGTGGATTGGGCGTAAGTCGGGCCGCCATCGATAAATCCATGTACGAGGTCCTGGTCGACCGGGAGCCGCTCTCGTCAGCGATCGTGCCGCATCTGCATTTCAAGAATCTCGACCTGGTGCCCTCGGACGTTGCGCTGGTAGGTGCCGAGGTGGAACTGGTGCAGCAGCCGGACCGTGAGGTGCGGCTTCGGCGGGCGCTCGAGCCGATTCGCGACAGCTACGATTACATCCTGGTCGATTGTCCGCCTTCCCTCGGGCTGCTGACACTGAACACACTCGCGGCGGCCGATTCGGTGCTGATCCCGATCCAGTGCGAGTTCTATGCGTTGCAGGGACTTACACAGCTGCTCAACACCGTCCGCCTGGTTCAGCAGAACCTGAATCCTCGCCTCCAGATCGAGGGTGTGCTGCTCACCATGTACGATCAGCGGCTCAACCTCTCGCGGCAGGTGGCGGAGGAGGCGCAAGAGTATTTCGGCAACAAGGTGTATACGGTCTCTATCCCTCGTAACGTGCGGCTCGCTGAAGCACCCAGTTTCGGAAAACCGATCGTGGTCTATGACATTCTGTCGGCTGGCGCGCAGAGCTATCTCTCGCTGGCGAAGGAAGTCATTGCGCGAAGCGAACAGGGTACCGCCCGCGTGGCGGCCGGCCGTGAAGGTCCAGTGAATTCATGAAGAAAGACAGGCTAGGCAGGGGACTGGGCGCGCTCCTCGGTGAATATATGGAGTCGCCACCGAGCACAGACAAAGCCCATGTCACGACGATTCCGGTCGCGGCGATCGTTCCGAACCCGTTTCAGCCGAGGCGCGAATTTTCGGAACAGGATCTGGCGGATCTGGTGTCTTCGATCCGCGAGAACGGGTTGCTCCAGCCGATTGTCGTCAGGCCGGCAACCGGGACGCCTGGCCAGTACGAGCTGGTAGCAGGGGAGCGCCGGTGGCGGGCAACCATGAGGCTCGGGTGGAAGGAAGTTCCCGCCACCGTCCGGGAAGTCGATGACCGTACGCTGCTGGTGCTGGCGCTGGTTGAAAACCTCCAGCGGGCCGAGCTCTCCGCACTGGAAGAAGCCGAAGGCTTTCGCCGGCTGGCTGATGAATTCAAGCTCAACCAACAGGAAATCGCGGACGTCGTCGGGCGGGACCGGTCGACAATTGCTAACTCCATGCGGCTGTTGCAGTTGCCGCCCTCGGTCCGGCAGCTGCTCGCGACCGGCAAGCTGACCGCCGGACACGCGCGTGCGTTGCTGGGGCTGCAAAACGACCGCAAGATGGCGGATCTGGCCCGCGATGCAGTCGAGTACGGCTGGAGCGTGCGGGAGGTGGAGGCGCAGGTCCAGCGCATCAAGCCGGCCAAGCCACGCAAACAACGGGCGGAAACGCCCCGGGACGCCGCGGAAAAGGCCCTGGAGGACGAGCTGCAGTCGGTTTTTGGCACGGCAGTCCGCATTCGGAAGAGTCGCGGCAACCGGGGCAGGATAGAAATCCCGTTTTACGGCAACGAAGATTTCGAGCGTGTCTTTGAAATCATGACTGGGCGCTCGGCAACAGAAGTCGTGTCTTGATGGACGATCGAAAACTATCGGTGATTGTGGTGCCGCATGGCGACCTCGAGACCAAAACCCTCGAGATCCCGTACAGCACGCTCAAAGTCCTTGTGGTAATGGCGTTTATCGTGTTCGTGGCGCTCGGTCTTATGGTTGGCTTCTGGTTCAACATCGCCAGCAAGGCCGCGCGTGCCAAGGAGCTGGAGAATCAGCTGGTGAAACTGGAGTCCGAGCGGGCGAAGGTAGACTCGCTCGCCCACGTCCTGGCCGAGGTGGAGACCCAGTACGAGCGAGTTCGGAAGATGCTCGGGGCGGACGGGCCCAGCGTTGGGAAGCAGCCGTTGTTACCCGATCTGCCCAAGGCAGTCTTTCGTGATGACGACGGTGATGGTGTCGCGGACCTGGCGGCGCCCGACGCATGGCCGCTGACCGAGCGTGGTTATGTAACGCGTGGCCTTACGAAGTCGAGGACCCCGCATCCCGGGCTCGACATTGCAGTGCCGCAAAACTCGTATATCCGCGCCTCCGGCCCGGGTGTCGTGAAAACGGCGGCCGAGGACTCGATTTACGGCAAGTACATCGTCATCGACCACGGCAGTGGCGTGGAAACGGTATATGGCCATGCCGCGCGCCTGCTGGTGACCCAGGGCAGCCGCGTGAAGCGGTTGCAGATCATTGCATTGAGCGGCTCGAGCGGTCAGTCTACCGCGCCTCACCTGCATTTCGAGGTGCGACGCAACGGTGCGCCGATCGATCCATACCAGTATGTCAAACAACCCTGAAGGCTTAAATGGCTAAAGAGCAGGCAGCTCAACCCAACACGGGCGCTATCTCGATCGTTGCGCCGGGCACGAAGATCATCGGCGACATCGAGACGGACGGTACGCTGCGCGTGGAAGGCGTAGTGGAGGGACATATCAAGGCGGGCAAGGCGGTGGTGGTAGGAAAGGACGGGGTAGTTTCCGGTGATATTGCGACGCAGGACGCCGTGATCGGCGGCAAGGTCACCGGTACGATAGTCGCCGAAAGCCGGCTCGAGCTGCAGGCCACGTGTCTGATCGAAGGCGAGATCCGCGCACGTCGCGTGAAGTTGGATGAAGGCGGCAAGGTCAACGGCCAGGTCGCCATGGGCGAGTCCCCAACACCCCGTTCGGGCGATGCCTCCCATTCCAGACCGACAGTCCCCGACATGGCGGCGCGCTAGCGTTTCACGTGGAACACGGGCGGGGGGCTGCAAGCTTATGCAGCCCCTTTTGCTTGCTCCGAACCCGTACAAACCGAAAAATGACCAAAATTCCACAATTCTCCACACTCCGCGCTGTGCCCATAACTCGTTGGGAGACAATACGTTATCCCTGTACTCGCCTTGATAGACATGCGGGTGTTGATAAGTACCCCCCACTTATCAACAATCACTCGCAGCCCGGTAAGCAGCCGCTGCCATGAATATTCACGACCTTGCAGCGCAACTGGACCAGTTCCTGGATGTGGGCGCGATCTCCGATTACCCGGGCGCCCTCAACGGGCTGCAGGTCGAGAACTCGGGCCGGGTCACCCGGGTCGCAGCTGCGGTGGATGCCAGCGAGGCTGCCATCGCCGCCGCGGTCCGGAGGGGATGCGACGTTCTGCTGGTGCATCACGGCCTTTTCTGGGACGGCAACCAGCCGGTGACGGGACGGCGTTATCGCCGGCTGCGCCAGCTCATTGCTGCCGACGTGGCGGTGTATTCGGCACACCTGCCGTTGGACGTGCATCCGGAAGTCGGTAACAACGTGCAGCTCGCTCGGGCGATTGGCGTGCAGATCGAAGGTACGTTCGCGCAGCAGCCGTCGTACGCGGCAGGCGTCTGGGGCAGGCTCGAGGTCACACGCGAAACGCTGGCGGCGCGTCTGGACGACGTGCTCGGGGTGCGCGTGCGGTTACTTCCCGGAGGTGGTGAGAAGCTCGCGCGCGTGGGCGTAATCACCGGTGGTGCCGGTGGCATGATTCCTCACGCCGTGGCGGCGGGTCTGGATGCGTTCATCACAGGCGAGGGTGCGCATCACACGTACTTCGATGCGATGGAGAGTGGAATCAACGTTTACTACGGCGGTCACTACGCGACCGAAACGTTCGGCGTGCGCGCGCTGGCGCAGTATCTGGAAGAGCGCTTTGACATCCCATGGGAGTTCATCGACCTGCCGACCGGCCTGTAATTGTCGACATGTCCTTCTACTCGAGCAGGGCAACGATATCCCGGCGCATCTGCTGTGTTCATCGCAGAGGAGGCCGCAGGGTGAGCGTGGCTGACTGACGAGAACGCCGTTGTACAACCAGCACATTAACGATTTTCAATTACAGATCGTTTCCGACTGGGTCCGCCGCGAGCCGATCGTAGCCGGATGCGTCCGAGCTGCGATCTCCTCTGCGATGAAAGCAGCAGAAGCGCCTGAGTATCGTTACCGTGCTCGAGAGCCGGCGCTTCCCTCATTTCAGAAACGCCTCGGCTTCCTTTCTGATTTCCGGCAGCATGTTGGCGTGGTCCTGGTATTCCTGCCGTGTGATCTTGCTTTCCGCTTCGAAGTTCGCGACGAGTCGCTGAAAATACTGTCGCGCCTGGGCGGTATTGCCGGCACCGCGCGCGGCGTTGGCGGCGGCGGACAAGCCGAGTATGTGATTGGGCGCGGTCGCCAGGATCTTTTCCGCGTTTTCCAGCGCGGCTTTGTAGTCGCCCACGAGGTTGTGCAGCAGGCTGAGATGGTAATAACCGTCGGCATCGAGCTCACCCGCCATCTGGTACGCCTGCACAGCCATGGGCACGAAGAATTTCGCTTGCGTCGTGTCGCCACTTTCGCGTTCCGTCATGACGCGATTAAACAGGCGATCCGCTTGCTGTCTGGGCGAGCCTTCGAGCGGTCCGGGCGCGCCACTTTGCCCACCATCCATGGGGCCGCCCAGCTGGCTGAGCGGCACGCGGCCATCGGATTGGTCGTTATCTTTTCCGCGCAGTGCGGGCCAGGCCAGCACACCGATCAGGATCAGTAGAGCAGCGCCCGCAAAAATCCAGGGCAGGCGGTTGGTCCCGTCGGCAACGGCGCGCTTACTGCTCCGCCCGGTCGGCGCACCACAATTGTTGCAGAAGCGGGCGCCGGCAGCGAGAGGCGACTGGCATTCACGGCACTTGGCCCCTTTGAGAGGGGCACCGCACTGCGAACAGAACGCGCCGTCGGACTGCGCACCGCAATTTGAACACTTCATGGCCATACCTGCGTGATTGGTTCCAGGCGCTTATTATCGACACAATGGCGAAACCTGCCGAGCGCGCCGCCCTCGCAGCCGCCGATACCGAATCCCACCCTGAATCGAAACAAGGGCGAGCGACCCACCGAGGACGAGAAACTGCTTTCGCGAGGCGGCGAGGTTCTGCCGTCGCGTGATGTCACGCAGGACGCCTGGCGTGTTTTCCGGATCATGGGCGAGTTCGTCGAGGGCTTCGATACGCTGGCCCGGCTGGGCCCGGCGGTCAGCATTTTCGGCAGCGCGCGCACCCGGCCGGGCGACCACGATTACCAGCTTGCCGAGGAGACGGGCCGGCTGCTGGCGCAGGAGGGTTTCGCGGTCATCACGGGAGGCGGGCCGGGGATCATGGAAGCAGCCAACCGCGGCGCATTGCAAGCAGGTGGTGAATCGGTGGGCTGCAACATCGAGCTGCCTTTCGAGCAGGGGATGAACGCCTACGTGAAAACCGCCATCAACTTCCGCTACTTCTTCGTGCGGAAAACGATGTTCGTGAAATATGCGGAAGCGTTCATCATTTTCCCGGGCGGTTTCGGCACGATGGACGAGCTGTTCGAGGCATTGACGCTGATCCAGACCGGAAAGGTACGGAACTTCCCAGTCGTGTTGTTCGGCAAGGATTACTGGCGGGGTTTGCTGGAATGGCTGAGTAGAACAATGGCGCGCGAAGGCAAGATCCACGACTCCGATCTCGATCTGCTCGTGCTGACGGACTCGCCGCAGGAGGCGTGTGACGTGGTAATCCATTGTTTCGAAGAGAATTGCGCGCGCGCGGCCGAGGCATCGGACGAAGCACGCCGCGCCGGGCGCGGCGGCTTCAAGCGCGCGGCGCCACCGAGAAGGAGACCGCTGAAATAGCCATGGCCAAGAAGAGTCGCTTGTTGTCGGGCGCGAAGATCGCGCCCGCTCGTGTTTCCGGGGACATGAAAGTCGCCGATCTCATTGACAACGCATTCCTCGCCTACAACGCAGGCCGGTTGCAGGAAGGCTGCCGCCTTTTCACCGAACGCATGCTCGACGATGACGTAGTGGTGGGCGTAACGCTGACCGGCGCGCTCACGCCGGCGGGACTGGGGATGAGCTCGCTCATCCCGCTGATCGAGGCC
>CBJLQC010000002.1:0-20674 GCA_966424955.1 uncultured bacterium
CACGTCGCGGCCGCGTGAGTGCAGCACGGCCGGTCCGACCACCCACACGATGTGGCCGCCGCCGGCGCGCTCTTCGATGAGCAGCTGCGCCATGCGCGCGTAATCGACCGGCTTCTCCCGGCTGACGGCCGAACTCATGAACTGGAACTCGCCCTCGTTGTCGTCATCGTCGGCGAGCAGGCCGACGGCATCGACGAAGATGCCTTCGCTGCCGTCTTCGGCGTAGCCGACGGCGACCGGCTGGCCGCGCGTGACGTAGCGGCCTTCCAGCACGCGCAGCGCGCCGTCCGCTTCGCGCACGATGGCGGAATCCATGCGCGGCGTGCGCGGCAGCTGCCAGGCGCCGTCGAGCTTCACGTAAGTGGGCAGGTTGGTCGTCGAAAAGAAATGCTCGGGCAGCACGCCATCGGCGGGCGCCGGCTCGAAACGCGCATCGGGCGCGTTCACAAACTGCGGGTCTGTCAATGTCGGAGCACGGTAACTCGAATGCATCCGTGAAGACTATTTCTGAAGCGCAGAGTTCGCAAAGGGGGACGCAGCGGCGCTCACCCGAGCACGGTCCGGATCGCGGCGCGCGCGGCATCGAGTGCCTTGCGGCGCGCCGTCTCGAGCGGCTCGCCGATCAGTGCGCCGGCCGCCTTGACGTGGCCGCCGCCACCGAACTGGCGGGCCAGTGCGTTCACGTCGACCACGCCATTCGAACGAAAACTGATCTTGGTCGCGCCGTCGCTGGTTTCGCGGAACAGGATGGCCAGCTCGGTGCCTTCGATCGAGCGCGCGTACTCGACGAGTCCGTCCAGGTCCTCCGACGTTGCGCCGCTCGCCTGCATGGCGTTCCGCGTGACCGTGAGCCAGGCCAGCGGCAACTCCGCATCGGCCTCCAGGCTCTCGAGAGCCGCACGCAGCAGCTCGATCCGCCGCATGGGCACGGTGCCGTACAAGCGCCGATACATGAGCTCGGGGTCCACGCCCCGGCCGATCATCTCGCCGACGATGGCGTGCGCGCGCGGCGTCGTGTTCGAGAAGCGGAACGAGCCGGTGTCCGTGGTAATGGCGGTGTAGATGCCCTCCGTGATGGCCGGCGGCCACGAGCCCGCGTAACCGGCGACCTGCAGCAGATCGTAAACCAGCTCGCCCGTCGCGCAGGCGGCGGGATCGAGAAACACCGTGCCCTGGAAGCCCGGCTCGGCCGCGGGATGATGATCGAGCACCGCGAGCGGGCGCCGGACAACGTCGTCCATATGCCGTCCGACGCGCTTCGGCTCGCCCGTGTCCAGCACGAATACCAGGTCGGCCTCGCGGATGAGGCGCGTGGCGCGGCCGTCCGTGTAGTCCACGATGGTTTCCGCGTCGACCAGGTAGCGATACGCATCCGGAAACACAGTCGGGTTGGTAATGTGCACGGTACGGCCCTGCTCGCGCAGCCAGGCAGCCACCGCCGCCTGGCTGCCCGCGCCGTCGCCATCGGCATTGACGTGTGTGACCAGCACGACCTTCTGCGCGGCCAGCACTACTTCCGCCAGCTGGCGCAGCGGTTCGACGCGCTGGGCGGGCACGCGTGCGGGATCCATTTAATCGCCCGCCCGCAATTCAGTCATCACTGGCCCGCTGCCTGGAGAATCGTTTGCGCACTTTCGCGTAGGTGGAAGCCATGTGCACCATGGGCGACGACGATCGCCCCGTAATGGTAGCGTCCACCAGCGCACCCCGAAACGATGCCGGGTCGTCGGTAAAGCGTGGCAGCTCGACATACGCGCGTCCCACCTCGGCCAGCGTGTGCGCATCGGAGCCGGCGCCCAGCGGCAGCGACCGCTCCAGCGCCCACGCGACGGCGCGGCCGTTGAGCGCGGGATCGTGCAACCGCGCGTTGAAGCCCTCCACCGCGTCGACATGCTCGGCAATGACCTCGAGGATGCGGCCGCCGCCGCCCTTGCCCCGGGCAAAAGGGTGGGGCACATAGACGAGGCCGCCCTGTTCGTGAATCAGCTCGCAGGTCGCACGCGCCGGTGTGCCCCTGGGGATAAGCGTGTGGATGAACAGCCCGATCACGTCCACGCCTTCCGCAGTCTTGACCTCTTCACCGACAATCACGCGCTCCGGATAGCGTTGCTTGAGCTCGAGCGCGGTCGCGATCTGGTTGTGATCCGTCACGCAAATCATGTCGATGCCGCGTGCCGCGGCCACCTCCAGCAGCGCTACCGGATCGTTCAGACAGTCGAACGACCGATGCGTGTGGACGTGCATGTCTATGCGGATGCGCGGGCCGTTATCGTCTGCCATGCTGCTTCTGCTTTGCGCTGGAGCGTTTCCATGCTGCCGTCGTTGTCGATGACGATGTCGGAGTACGCGCGTTTCTGCGCGGCCGGCATTTGCGCGGCTACCATGCGTTCCGCTTCCGCACGCTGGATGCCGCGGTGCAATACGATGCGCTCGATGCGCTGCTCGGGCGGCGCGTCGACCAGCACGATCAGGGCGAACTGGTCGGCCAGCCCCGCCTCGAACAGCAGCGGGATGTCGTTGACGACGATCTGCGCGCCCGCACTCGCCAGCTCCGCCTCGCGCTGAGCACGCAGGCGCGCGACTTCGGGGTGGATGATGGCTTCCAGCCGGGCGCGGCGGTCCGCATCGCGGAAAACGATATCCCGCAGCTGCGCGCGGTCGACGGTCCCGAATTCGGCGAGCACGCGCGCGTGGCCGGGCGTGCCCGGCGCGATTGCGGCGCGCGCCAGCACATCCGCATCAATGACGTGCGCACCCAGCGCGCGCCACATGCCGGCGACGCTCGATTTGCCGCTCGCAATGTTGCCGGTCAATCCGACGCGAAAGAGTTCCGCCAAGCTGGCTATTTCAGTGGCGTGCTGTCGCGGATGTCGTCGGCGGTACCGGGTTGCAAGTCCTGGCCGGGCGATCCGATGGTTGCGGCGCTGCGCGAGCGCACCATGTAGTAGGGCTGACCCCAGGGGTCTTTGCCGTCCTGGATGTCGCCGCGCATCTTCTCGTGAATCCAGCGCTGGAACTGGTTGGGGGGCGGGACGGGCCGGCCTTGTAGCTTGTCCTCGTTGAGCCGGCCGATGATGGCCTGGATCTCGTTGAATGCGTTGAAGCGGCGGACCGGATTGCGGAACTTCTCGCCGACCGGGCCGAGCCGGGCCAGGACCGGGTCCATCGGCCCTACCACGCGATTCCGAATCGCCGGCACGGTGGCGATCGCCACGATGACGAGCACTAGCAGCAGCACCACTTTCATGCATCATCTCCGATTCGACCGTGTTTACGCATGCGCGCAGCCCAGCGCACATACGCTTCCAGCTCCGCCATCGAAGGCATGTGCTCCTCGTCGCCGTATGCGGTGTGCATGCGCCACCGCATGTAGTCGGCGGGGGGCAGTGGCAGGAACGGGGGACGCCGGTACCAGCCACGCCGGCGGAACCGCCAACCGGTCGCCAGCAGGATGACCAGCAGGCGTGGCCGGATCAGCGCGCGTGCGATCAATCGTGGAAAATTAAAGGCCACAGAACGCCCGGTACAAGCTTTCTCCGCGCTCAGGGGTGCGATTCATGCCCTGCGGAGGTATTATAGCGCAAAGTCCGGTGATGATGCACACGAGGACCACAGGGCATGGCTACTAAAGCAAAGGCTGTAGCAGCAAGCAAAACGCAGGGCCTCGATCATGAGACCCTGCTGCGTTTTTATCGCACCATGTTCACCGCGCGCAGGACCGACGACCAGGAGATCCTGCTCAAGCGGCAGAACAAGATCTTCTTCCAGATCTCGGGCGCCGGACATGAGGCCGTGCAGGTGGCGGCGGCTGCGCACTGCCGGCCAGGCTCCGACTGGTTCTACTTCTACTATCGCGACCGCGCCTTCAGCCTGGCGCTCGGCGTCACTCCGTACGAGCAGCTGCTGCAAGCCGTGGCCGCGGAATCCGATCCGGCCAGTGGCGGCCGCCAAATGCCGGCGCACTGGGGGCACAGGCAGTACAACATCGTGAGCACATCATCGCCGACCGGGTCGCAATTCCTGCAATCCGTGGGTTGCGCCGAAGCCGGCTATCGTGCGTCGCTGGTGGCGGAGCTGCGCAAGGCGATCGCCGAATTCGCGGACGATGAGATCGTGATCTGCACGACCGGCGACGGCACGACATCGCAGGGCGAGTTCTACGAAGCGCTGATGACCGCCACCAACCTGAAGCTGCCCGTCGTTTTCATCGTGGAGGACAACAAGTACGCCATCTCGGTGCCGGTCGAAGTGAATACGCCGGGCGGCAAGATCAGCCGGGTGGTGAGCGGGTTCCCGGACCTCTACATCCAGGAAATCGATGGGTGTAATGTCTTCGAGAGCTACGAAGCGGCCGGCCGGGCCGTCGATTACGCGCGCCAGCGCAAGGGCCCGGCCCTGCTGCACGCGCATGTCGTGCGCCCGTACTCGCACTCCATGTCCGATGACGAGCGCATGTACCGCCCGGAATCGGAGCGCGAGGACGATGCGCGGCGCGATCCGATCACCGTGCTGCGTAACCATTTGATCGCGCAGAAGATCGCCGGCGAAGCGCAGCTCGCCGAGCTGGAAGCGCAGATCAACCAGGAGATCCAGGCCGCGTCGGACCGGGCGCTGTCGCAACCCCAGCCCGCCAAGTCCACGGCTATGGATTTCCTCTTCTCCCCCGATGTCGATCCGACGTCCGCTGCGTTCGACACCGAGGACAAGCCGCAATTCGAGGGTGAAGAAACGACCATGGTGGATCTCATCAACGCGTGCCTGCGGGATGAGATGCAGCGCGATCCACGCATCGTCGTGTTCGGTGAAGATGTCGCCGACGCCAGCCGGGAAGCGGCCATGAAGGACGTGAAAGGCAAGGGCGGCGTCTTCAAGGTGACCTGGGGGCTGCAGCGCCGGTTCGGCGCGGTGCGCGTCTTCAACTCACCGCTGGCCGAAGCCAACATCGTCGGCCGGGCCGTGGGCATGGCGACACGCGGCCTCAAGCCGGTCGTAGAAATCCAGTTTTTCGATTACATCTGGCCGGCCATGCAACAGATCCGCGACGAGCTGGCAACCATGCGCTACCGCTCGGGCGGTCATTGGAAGTCGCCGGTCGTCATCCGCGTGGCCTACGGCGGCTACTTGAAGGGTGGCGCCATCTACCACTCACAAACCGGCGAAACGCTGTTCACGCACACGCCGGGATTACGCGTCGTACTGCCGTCCAACGCGCTGGACGCGAACGGCCTGCTGCGCACAGCCATCCGCTGCGACGATCCGGTCATCTTCCTCGAGCACAAGCATCTGTACCGCCAGGTCTACAACAAGGGTCGTTATCCCGGCGCCGAATTCATGATCCCGCTGGGCAAGGCGAAGCGGCTGCGCGAAGGAACCGACGTCACGGTGGTTGCGTGCGGCGCGCTCGTGAAGCGCTCGCTGGATGCCGCCAGGATCGCCGAAGAGCGCGGCATCAGCACGGAAGTCATCGACATGCGCTCGCTCCACCCGATCGACTACCAGACGATCTATGAATCGGTCCGGAAGACCAACAAGGTGGTCATCGCTCACGAGGACTCGCTCTCGTGGGGCATCGGCTCGGAGATCGCAGCGCGCCTGGCCGACGAATTGTTCCCCTGGCTGGATGCGCCCGTGCGGCGCGTCGCTTCACTGGACACGTGGGTCGCGTATTCGCCGGAGCTGGAGGACGAGATTCTGCCGCAGACCGAGAACGTACTTACGGCGATCGAGGAGATTGCGAGGTATTGAGAACCTTCCCCTTCCCCTATCCCTATCCCTAGGGCCTGGTTCTTAGTTCCTCGGCTTACCCCTCACCCAGGGACAGGCCGAGGAACTTGGGCAAAGGGAACCAGGGATCGGGATAGGGGAAGGTTTGTTAAATCATGCACGCATCCACCCTCTCGTTCCTCCGCCAGTATTTCCGCCCGCGCGCCGACATCATCGACATCAGTGAGGCGACTTTCCGGCGCGGTGGCGAAGTTTTGCCTGCTTCGATCTACCGTCGGCGCGGGCAAACGCGCTACCGCACGGCGTGGGTAGTGCTGCACGGTATTACGTACAAGGGCCGACAGCACAAGAGCCTGGTGCGCTTCGCGACGTCGATGGCGGCGGCCGGCCACCTCGTATTCATTCCCGAGATTCCGGAATGGTCGCGCTTTCGCGTCGCGCCCGCGCTCGCCGTACCGACCATTCGCGCGGCCGTGCACGCGTTGCACGAGCGCACCGACATCGATCGCGACCGCATCGGGCTTTTCGCCTTTTCCTTCGGCGGCACGCAGGCCATCATCGCGGCCAATGATGCGGGCATCGAGCGTGAGCTGCGCGGCATCGTGTCGTGGGGCGGTTACGCGAATGTGCGCGACCTGGTGGAGTTTGGCTTCACCGGTGAGCACACGCTCGATGGCGAGCGGTACCGCGTCGAGCCGGATCCGTACGGCCGCTGGATCGTGGGCGGCAATTATCTGACGCGGATGGACGGCTACGAGCGCATGCACGATGTCGCCAGTGCATTGCTCGAGCTGGCCACGGAAGCCGGCAAGCGGGGCGTCTATGCCGGCGACCCGCAGTACGAGCCGGTCAAGCGCGAGCTGGCCGCTCGTTTCCAGGGTGAGAAGCTCGCCATCTTCGAGGCGTTTGCGCCGCCCGGCCGTATCGTGGGGACCGACCGCAGCCTGGCGCGCTCGCTCATCGATCCGGTCACCGAAACCATCCTGCAATGCGATCCCCTGATGGATCCGACCGCCGCGCTGGCGGAGCTGCGCGTGCGCACCTTCCTCGCGCACGGGCGCGACGACCGGCTGATCCCGTTCACGGAATCGGTACGCGCGAGCCGGCAAATCCCGTCGGACGTGCTGGCCGGCTGCGCGGTCACTGGTCTCTTCGCGCATTCCGGTGGCGCGAGCAGCAGCCTCAACCTGCGTGGTAAGCTGCGCGAAGGGCACTTGTTCCTGGCCACACTGGACCGCGCCCTCGGTCTGATCTAGCGGACCCTGCGCCAGGCAACTGGGTAGCAACCGTCAGGTCTTGAACGGAGCACCGATGGATTCCTCAGCAATTCCCGTTTTCCTGGCCGGACCGTATCCGGTGCTGCACACGGCGCGCGTGCTGGCGGAAGTCGACGAAGTCGAACTCGACGTCGGATTGATCATCGAAGGTCAACCGATGATCCTCGCTTCGACGCGCTTCTCGCTGGACGACTCGTGGGAGCAGATCCGTGTCGCGCTGGCGAGCGGCGATGCGCGGCTGGGCGTGGCCGGCGTGCCGCATTTCGAAGAGAACGTGATCGGTGATGACATCGAGTATCCGAGCGCCTACATCGGGCTCGAATGCGGCAACGGCGAACGGCTCGTACTGGCGCACATCCGCGGGTTGGATGAAACGCAAAGCGCGGAAGCCTACGCGCGCGAGGTCATCGGCTCGCTGCTGGATGGTCTGTCGCCGGATGAGCTGGGCGAGACGATCGATGACTAGCACGCAGCCGCTCGATCGCCCCGACCACCAGGTCTGACAGCTCGCGGGTGCCGCGCTCGATGCCGGCCTCCGCGAGCTCCTTCCAACGGCCCTGCGCCGGCACGCGTGCTCGGGCCATGCTCGCATGCCCGCCGCCGGTGCCGTCGTCCTGCACCAGTTCCCGCGCCAGATCACCGGCCGCCATCTTGCCACCGCCCAGGTGCCGCACCGTGAAGATGAGCTGACCCTCGACGACGCCGGCCGCAACCGCCCAGGTGATTTCCTCCAGCCCAATGCAGAAGTCCGCGACGTCCACCAGGATGTGCGCGTCTTCCTCGGCCAGCTTTCCCAGGAATACAGCCGCGACATCCTGCTGGCGGCGCATGTGCGCCAGGGCTTCGCCGTATGCGCGGGCCGTTTCCGCCTTGTAGGAGGGACGCTCGAGGCGGCGCAGCAGCGGGATGTCCGCCCGCGCGAGCAGATAGGCGTAGGCATGCACGTCGGTCGGGCCGACGCCCCGCGTGAGTGAGTCGGTATCCGTCTTGATGCCGTACAGCAGTGCCGTCGCCAGGGGCTCGTCCAGCCGCTTCTCATCATCCGCGCGGATGTATTCGGTGATGATGGTCGCCGTCGCGCCGTAGCCGGGCCGCACGTCCTCGAAGCGATAGGCCACGCGCTCTTCGACCGGGTGATGGTCGATCACCGCCAGGCAATCGGTGGCAATGTCGGCGAACGTCGTTGGCTGGTGATCGACCGCGATCAGACAGCTGAGCTTCTTCAGCTCGGCTTCGGTGACCACCGTAACTCGCATCCCGAGCAGCTCGGCCATGCGCCGGTTCTCGGGGCGAGTCATCCCTCCCAGCGTAACGATCGGCGTGGCGTCGGGAGTGCGGCGCAGGAGCGCGCGCACGGCCAGCGCGCTGGCCAGCGCATCCGGGTCGGGATCCGGGTGCACCATGATGGGCAGGTAGTCGGCGCCGTCGGCGAATTCGCGCAGCGAGTAAACGCTGCGCTGCGTTTCCAGCAGCGTCAGCTCGCTTTCCAGGTCGACCCGCAAGGCATCGGTCCATTGCAGGCTGCGCGCGACCGGAATGTCGGGCGTATGCACCTCGCCATTCGCGGTGATGACAATGACGGCCGCCTCGGGTCGGATCATGCGCAGCGCGGCAATCGCGCCGCGCGCACGCTGCGGGTCGCGAATGTCGAACACTGCGCACAGCTTCGCATCATCCACCGCCCAGCGGTACGTCTCGGGCAGCGTGGGGTCACCGGTGAACGAGTGCTCGTCGCGCGCCTCGCGGTCGGCGGATCGTTCGCCGATCCAGCGGCGCACTTCGCGATTCGGGGCGCGGTAATCGCGCCACACGAAGTCGCGGTCGCTGACGATCAGTAATGCCGGTTTCCTGTCCATGGCCGCGTTGCTCTTCAGCAACTGGCGTTCCGCTTCAGCAGGGCGGGTAATCCGTGGCGCCAACGCGGATCTGAAAGGACTTGACGACCAGCGAGCCGAACACACCGCTGCCGTCGCCACGCACGCTGGGAATACGCACGATGCCGGAGGGGTTGAACGAGCCGCCACGCTCCCAGTTCACGTAATTGCGGTCCGCCGCGGCAATGACGACGTCGGCCACGACACCGTTGGGCAAGCCGGGCTGAATCGCGGCGAGCACTTCCGTCAGATCGTCATCGAAACGGTCGAACAGGCCGAATTCAGCCGGAAAAAGAATCGTGGTATCCGCGCTGGATACCGACAACCCGAACAAGCGCAACGGCTCGCGGTCCAGCTCGATGCCCTGATCGGCCAGCGCGCGCTGCAGGCCCCGCATGTTGGTTTCCGCGGCATACACCCAGGCGTCCGGGGACGGCGTCCATTGCGTTTCGAAGCGTGTCGCGGGCGGCAGCGCACATACGCCCGACGCCGGCCTGATGATCCGGAAGTTCTGTGGCACGGTTGTGTTCGCCGTCAGCTCACCGCCGTCGGCCAGCACGATGCGCAGCGCATAGCGCTCGCCCGGCACGATGTCGTAGCGCACCTGCGGATCGGAGGCGTAGCATGTGCCGATCACGATGTCGCGGGTATCCGTTTGCGCCAGCACACACACACTGTCGGGTGCCGCGTGCAGCTGCAATACGGCGCCCGCCTGGCTGGTGACTTCGATGCGCGCCCCCGGCACCGGCCCGGTACTGTCGCCGGCCTGCCGCGTGCGATGCAGCAACGCGGTCTGAACCTGGCGATCGGTGCGCAGATACATCGCCGCGATGACGACGTCGTCCGCGCGCGTGATCACCGCTTCCTCCAGCTCGCACGCGGCCAGCACGCCGGCCATGAAAAGCCCGATGACGCGCCTCAAAACACGATCTCCACGCCGGCCGTCGGCAGGAAGGGGAACATCGAAATCCCGGTCCGTACCGGTGGTGAATCCACGTACTCGTAGAAGTAGAACAAGACGTTGCGATGGTTGTAGACGTTCAGGATGTCGATGTGCGGCGTCAGTGTGCCCCATCGCTTCTGGAAGGTTTTCCGCAAGCTCACATCCAGTCGATGGTAGTTGGGATAGCGCTCCGCGTTCCGTTGCCCCAGCAGCACGCCCAGGGTCGCGCTGTCCGGTCGCTCATCCAGCACACGCCGGCCGTCATCCAGGTGATACTCGTACAGCAGATAACTGCCCACCGGCCGCGTGTAAGGCAGGCCGCTGCCGAAATTCCAGCGGAGTCCGCCCTGCCAGCTCCGGAACACCGGCCAGCGGAGCACCAGGTCGATCTCGAAGCGCCGGTCGAAGATGGGCGGATAGGTGATGCTGGGCGGATTTGCCTCGCCCGTAAGGAAATCCGGGAACTCACGCTCCGCCTTCAGCCACGACAACGTCGCGAAACCGGTCAGCTTGCCTTTGTCCTTGCGGATGACTGCATCGGCGCCGTACGAAATGCCGTCGCCGGCCAGCAGATCATCCAGCTCGTTATTGGGGTCCTGCGCGAAGTTGTTGGTGGCCACGCCCTGGAACCGTCGCCAGTACGATTCGACGGCCGCGTACCAGGTTTCGCCGAACCACTCGATGCCGGCCTGCACCTGGTCGGAACGTACCTGCGGCGCGCGCCGGCCGGACAACACCCAGACATCCAGTCCAATCGGGAGTTCTTCATCACGCAGCGAATGCACGAACTGCGTGTAGCGCCCGCCGGCCAGCTTGAGCGCTGCGTCGCCGTCCATGATGAAGTGCTTGACGGCCAGGCGCGGCGAAGCGAGCACGCTGTTGCCGTCGTCACTCTGCCATACGTCCGCGCGCAGTCCGGTCTCGACCAGCACATCGCCGATGCGCCACCCGGCCTGCACGTATCCGCCGTGCGCCCAGCCGGAAGCACGCCCGCCGCCGAACACGGTGCCGCCCGACTCGGCCGTGTTGTCGTACCACATGCGGTTGCTCTCCAGCCCCACCCGCAGCTCGTGCCGCCGGAACGGCCACGCCAGGTCGGCGCGCAGCAGCGAGTGATCAATCTGGCTCGCCAGGTAGGTGTCGCCGAAATCGGGGAACGTCAGCTCGGTCGAAAACGCCGAGTGACTCGCCTGCACTTCGAGCAAACCACCGGCCGGCAGCAGCCGCGTCCAGCGCACGCCGCCCGCCGCGTTGCCCCAGTTCCAATCGACTTTCAGCGGGAAGTCTGCGCCGGCCAGGTTCAGCACGTCCTCACCCAGGTAGCCGGTGATGCTGAAGCGGTTGCGCTCGTCCGCCCACACTTCGCCGGTCAGCTGCGCGTCGGCCAGGTGATACGGAAAATCGAAGAAGGGCTTGAGCAGCTGATCGAAATACGAGCGGCGCAAACCGAGGCGCACGCGCGAGTTCTGGGCGCCCGGCACGCTGCCCGCGATGGACACGCGCGTGGCCAGCAGCGAAACGCCGGCCCGCACATCGAAATCGCCGGTGCCGGCATCGCTCACCACGTTCAGGACGGACGACACGCGTCCGCCGTACTGCGCCGGAAAGCCACCAGCCAGCAGCTCGGCGCGCTCGACCATGTCGCTGTTGAAGACGCTGAACACGCCGCCCAGGTGGAACGGATTGTAGATCGGGATGCCGTCGAGCAGGATGAGATTCTGGTCGGCCGAGCCGCCCCGCACGTTGAACGCGGATGAAAAATCCGACGTCGACACGACGCCGGGCAGCGCTTCCACCGCACGCATCACGTCGGCTTCGGCGAGGCCGGGAATGAGTTTCAATTCGTTGCGCGAAAGCTCACGCACCGTGACGCCGGCTTCCTCCTGGAAGCGGCTGCGCGCCCGCTCGCCGCGCGCGGTCACCGGATCGAGCTGCACGGGGCTCTCGCGCAGCCGGATCTCCGCGGCGTGCGGCGCTGCCACCGCGCCGATCACGACGCGCTGCTCCGCGCGCTCGTAGCCGATCAGCTCGACGCGCACGATGTAAGCACCCGGCGCTACCTCGGCAAAGCCGGCCACGCCGCTGTCCGTGGTCGGGGCCACGCGCAACACACTGTCACGCGCGCCCACCAGCGAAACCGCTGCGCCACCCAGCGGTTCACCCGCCGAAGATGCCACCCGAACAAACAGCGATTGCGCGTGCACCGGCAGCCACGCACCGAGCAGCAGCATTGCGCCGAGGAAAACCGACCGCATACTGGTAACGTATCGAGGGCACATCGGTTGCGTAAGTCACCACCCAGGGAGGTGCACGGCAATGGCGAGACACATCGAGGAAGGACCGGGCGGCACGCAGGCCACGCACAGCGCTAGCAACGGCGATTTCGGCGACGACACGGAGGACCGCAACATGGAAACGCGGGCCACCGGCGTACGCACGGAGCCGGGCACGGAAGGCGTGACGGGCGCACGCGCGCGGCTACAGGCGCGGGCGAGCCGCGCGGTGGAAGTCAGCAGCGATTATCTGCGTGGCCACGACATGGACGAGATGCGCACGGACCTGGAGCGCGAGATCCGCGCGCATCCGATAAAGAGTATCGCAATTGCTCTGGGCGCCGGCTACGTGCTGGGCAGGTTGTTCCGGTAGCTCCGCGCCATGGATGAGGAAAGCGGTGACCGGGTGGCTGCATGCACCCGGTCACCGCTGCGCAATAGGAAGGAACGATCTTGCACTCGGAAGATCGCACTTCTCCGTTGATTGCGCGCTTGTCGAGTGACCAATGGCTGGGCTGTGGGGACCATTTTTATTGGGCGGCCCCCCTTGGTCTCGCGAAGTGATTTCGAGGAGGGTACCGAGATCCCCGCGCTCCTGCCGCCTTCATCGCAGAGGAGGCCGCCAGTCAGCTCATCTGGCTGACGAGAACACCGCGGCACACCATCATATTGACGATTTAGATCTAGAGTTCTTTATGCGGGGATCTGCGATGGGCTGGTCGGAAGGCACGCGCGTTGGAGCCACGACCTCCTCTGCGATGAAAGCAGCCGAGGCGCATGAGATGCGCTGCCCTGCTCGAGACCAATCACGCAGGCCTAGACCGCGCCCTGCAAAAATAACTGGATCTTGTCGCGATAGCCGCGCGACGAGGTGAGGCGCGTGCCGTCACTCAGCACCAGCGAGTAGTCACCCTGGAAGAGCGGCTCCAGCTCCTTGATGCGGTCCTTGCGCACGATGATGGAGCGATGGATGCGCAGGAACCTCTCCGGATCCAGCCGCGCCTCGAGGTTGGTCATCGTCTCGCGCACCAGGTACTGCTTCGGCCCGATGTGCACGCGCACGTAATTCGCGGCCGCTTCGATCCAGTCGATCTCATCGACACGCAGGATGAGGATCCGGCCGTTGATGCGGGCGACCATCCGTTCCAGGTACTGTTCGCGGGCGCCCAGGCTCGCCAGCAGGCCGCGCAACCGTTCTTCCATGGGCGTCTGGTTGCGGTTCAGCAGCTGCGCGCGCACGCGGTCGAGCGCCTTGCCGAAGCGCTCGGCTTCGAACGGCTTCAGCAGGTAGTCCAGCGCATGCGCCTCGAAGGCGCGCAGCGCGAACTGATCGTAGGCCGTTACGAATACCACGGCCGGCAGCCGGTTGGCCGTGCCGATCGATTCCAGCACCGCGAAACCGTCCAGCCCCGGCATTTGGACATCGAGGAAGACCACGTCCGGATCATCCGCCTCGATGCGCTCGACGGCTTCCTCGCCGCTGCCGCATTCGCCCACTACCTCGAAATCGGGATGCTCCTCGAGGTGCAGTCGCACGCCCTCGCGGGCGAGCGGCTCGTCATCAACGATCAGAGTCCGGATCTTCTGCATCATGCGTTTCCTGCGATTTGGGCCATGCTGGCATCACGGACGGTGGCCGGCATGAAGGGGAAGCGAACGCGGACATGCGCGCCGCCCTCGGGCCGGTTGCTGAGCTCGAGCGTGTAGTTGCGGCCGTAGAGCTGCTCCAGCCGCGCCCGCGTATTGGCCAGGCCGACACCGGTGCCGCTGCCATGCACGCGGCTCTCCGGCATGCCCGGCCCCGTGTCCGTCACGGTGATCTCGACGAAATCTCCATCAATGCGGGCAGTGATGGAAATCTCGCCCGGGCCGATCGTCTGGGAAAAACCGTACTTCACGGCGTTCTCGACGATGGGCTGCAGCAGCAGGCTGGGCACTTCCGCATCGTACGCGGCGGGATCGACGTCGATGGAAACGCTGAGGCGGTCTTTGAAGCGCACCTGCTCGATCTCCATGTAGCGATCGAGGAACTCCAGCTCTTCTTTCAAGGACAACGTCTGACGATCGTTTTCCAGTGACAGGCGCAACAGATCGCTGAGCCGGCTCAGCATGCGCGAGACGCGCTGCTTCTCACCCTTGAGCGCGAGCACCGACACGGTGTTCAGCGTGTTGAACAGGAAATGCGGGTTCAGCTGCATGCGCAGCGCTTCCAGGTTGGCGCGCGAGAGGCTCGCTTCCAGCTGCGACGTGCGCAGCGCCAGCTCCGCGGCCGCCCGTTCCTTCTCGCGGTAGCGCTTGTTGTACATGAATGCGTAATAAACGCCGACTACGCTGAAGTACTGCACCAGCACGACCGTGAAGTACTGCGCGATCAGGCGCCACAGGTTCTGCAGGAAGCCGACGGCCACGCCGTCGTAGAGGACGAAATCGCTGATCCAGCCGGAGAGCGCGAGGTTGAGCAGCGAGTACGCGACGGCCGCCAGCACGTGCGCGATGACGGTGGACGGACGCCGCAGGGTCTCGAGCGGGAAACGCCGCGCTACGGCCACCACGAAAGGCACCATCGCCGCCAGCACGAACCACGATGGCATGGTCGCGCCGACCGAGCGTGTCCAGGACAGTGGCCGCCCGGCCCGCGCGCTCATGAAATAGACCTGGGTAGCCTCGAGCAGCCCGATAACCGAACAAATGACGACAGCGATCCCGACGATACGCGCGGACCGCTTGAGGGAGTTGTGCATCCTTCGCGACGCCTGATTAGGGGTAACTACCTCCAATCTAATCGCGGCACTGCGCAAATTCATGCCACTCCAGCCGCATGGGCGGGCTCGAGCAGGGCACGCAACGCGCGGCGGGCGTGGAAGAGCTGGCTTTTCGACGTGCCGGCCGCGATGCCCAGTCGGCGCGCGATCTCTTCGTGTGAGTAGCCCTCGACGTCGTACAACTGGAAAACCGAGCGGTAGCCGGCCGGCAGCTGCTCGAGCGCACGCTGCAGGTCGATGCGGTCGGCGTAGCGCGCGGGCGCCTGCGGGACGTCACCGGTCAGCTCGCCGTACCAGCGCTTCCGGGTCCGCAGAATTTCGCGAGCGCGGTTCAACGCTATGGCGGCCAGCCAGGTGGATAGACTCGAGCCCCACCGGAAGCCATGCAGCGCGGTCGCTGCGCGCAGCCACGTCTCCTGCACCACGTCTTCCGCTTCCTGCTCCTGCCCCTCCAGGAGATTGATGACGACGCGGTACAGGCGCGGCGTGTAGCGAGCGTACAGCTCGCGGAACGCCGCTTCATCCCCGGACGCCAGCATGGCATCGACCAGCGCGCGGTCAGAAGCCTCTTTCCAGCTGATTCCCAACATGCCTCTGCTCCTGATGACCCGTGCGCCGAAGATGCAGCAGGTCCTCCCGCAGTTGAACCCAAACGGGACAGGTGAGTCGCCGCCAAGGGCGAATGGCGGATTCGTGGGACGAAATTTTCGGGGCCCCGGCACCGTGGCGGCCGACGCGGCGCGCTCGCGTACCGGGCTGTTCGGCGCGAGTTATGCGGCCGGTGCCGAACCGTCATGACCACCGCCGAAATCTCCGAGATATTGCGACGGCGGATCGTCGCCGACCTGCACCTGGGGCGGCTCAAGCCCGGCTCACGCCTGCCCAGTCTACGCACCGTGGCCCAGGAGCTGGGTGTCAGCATTCGCGCGGCCGCGCGCGCCTACGCCGGCCTCGAGCGCGACGGCCTGGTCACCGTGCGCGGCCGCTCCGGCATCTACCTGGTGACGCCCTTCGCCGTCGACATTCACCTCGAGCAACCGCTCGCGTGGTATGCCGAAATGCTCAAAGACGCGTGGCGCCACCGCATCGCGCTCGACGAGCTGACCGCCGTGCTGCAACAGCTGGTCGACAATCCGCTGCGCGCCGCATGCGTGGAATCCACCGAGGACCACATGGTCGCGTTCTGCGCCGAGCTCGAAGAGGATTTCGCGTTGACGACAGCACCGATCAAGCTGAACGGCACCGCCGCCATCGTCGCCGGTGAAACACGCAGCATCACCGATGCCCTCGCCGACGCCGATTTCATCGTCACCACCGCATTTCATGCCGCGGACATCTACGAGGCCGCCGAGCTGCTCAACAAGCCGGTCGTGGTGGTCTCCGTCAACGAGACCCTGCTCGACAGTTTCGAGGCGCAGCTGGCGGCTGGTCCCGTCACGGTGGTGGCCGATGATCCGGCCTTCGTCGCACGCTTCCGTACGTATCTCGTCGAACGCTTCCGCAGCCTCGGCGACCTGCACGTGCATGCCGTGGATGAAATGGCCGAGCAGCGGGCCTGGGCCGATCGTTCCACGCTGCTGTACACACGTGCCGCGCGCAAGCGATTGCAGGAAGCTGAATACCACCTGGTGCCGCCGCCGGTCGCATTTCTCTCCGAGCACGCCGCGCGCAAAGTGCTGGAATGCATGTTGAGCGCGCTCGCCAAACGCGCGTTGCAGCCAGCCTAGAAGGCACAACCTTTGCTCAATAGTGATGCTGTTTGTGAAATGTTCGTAGCATGCATCAGAAGAGGTGGCCGATGGCGATTCGGGAGCGGGATGCGCGGGCCGTCAATACGCGTTTCGATGCAAGAGTGGATGGTGCAGGATCCCATGACGAACCAGTCACCGATTTACTGAAGCGATTCGGCCAGGACGCATCAACCCTGGTCAGGCAGGAGATCACGCTCGCCAAGCTGGAGCTGCGCGAGTCGGCCAGGAGCCTTGCAAAGGACGCCGGGAAGTTGGGCGCCGCTGCCGGGCTCGCATTGTTTGGTGGCCTCGCGCTGCTGGCGTTTGTGATCGTCGGACTCGGCGATCTGATCGACAACTACTGGCTGAGCGCCCTGATCGTGTCGGTGCTGCTGCTGGGTGCGGCGGCCGTCATGGGTAAGGGTGCGCTCGAGCACATGAAGCAGAACGGGATGGCGCCCCGGGAAACGTTGCAGACACTGAAGGACGATCAGCGCTGGGCGAAGCGGGAAGCGCAAAATTTCAGGCAGTCGCTGAAAGCGTAACGATCAAGCGTCTCACTCATCAAGGAAGGTTAGGCAGGTATGGCAAATGAGCAGACGCGTGGCATGACCGATTTCGCCACGCAGACCACCGCGGATTCGGGGGATGTGCAAGGTCGGGCGCGCGAGGCTGTGCAGCAGGTAAAGGAACGCGCGGGTGAACGCATCGAGTCGCGTATCGCGGACTCGAAGAGCCGCGCTGCGGAGACGCTGAGTGGCGTGGCGTCGTCCCTGCTGTCGTCGAGCCAGCAGCTGCGTGACCGGAATCAATCGGGCGCCAGCCGCGCCGTCGAGCGTGCGGCGGAAGGCGTCGACCGGTTCGCGCATTACCTGCAGGACACGAATGTGGACGACGTGGTGGACCAGGTTTACGAGTTCGCGCGCCGCCAGCCGGCGGCCTTCATCGGCGGCGCCTTCGCGCTGGGGTTCATTGCCTCGCGCTTCCTGAAGGCCAGCTCGCCGGAGGGCGGGCGCCACCGTCTGTCTGCGGTATCCGATTACAGCCGCGGCTACGAAACGTCGTACCCGCTTGGCGACAGCCGCCGCGAAGTCGGCTACGGCAACATCGGCGACCCGAGCGGCAGCCTCGGTTATGGCGCGGGCCTGAGCACGACGGGTGGCGGTACTACGGGCGGCGGCTACACCACGATGGGCGGCTCGAGCCTCACCGATGCTACCCGGTCGGACCCGCAGCGAACAGGAGGCAGCGATGCCGGATCGCGCTAGACCGCACGTTCAGCGCGTTCCCGAGAATCAGCCCGGCCACCGGGAGGCGAACACCGCCTTCCTGCGCGCCGAGATCCGGGAGACGCGCGAGCGGATGAGCGACACGCTCGATGAGCTGGGCGATCGTCTCAATCCCAATCGACTGAAGGCGCAGGTAAAGGCAACCGTTCGAGAAGCTACCGTTGGAAGGGTGGAAAACATGGCAAGGAATGCGGCGGACCGCGTCAATGAGACGCGTCATGGTGTCATCGACAGAATTCGTGAAAATCCCATCCCCGCGGCCATGGTAGGCATCGGATTGGGCTGGCTCCTGTTCGGCGGGCGCCGGGATGATCGTACGGTGTGGGAGCGCAGCCACGTCACCGGCGACGCGTGGGACGGCACCGCCTATGTCGGCGACGTGAGCGCCACGACGCCGCGTCTCATCCAGGACGATGCGGCCGGTGGCATGGGCGAGAGCATCAGCCAGGAGCCCGGCATCGTGGACCGCGTGCGCGATCGCGTCAGCGACATTGGCGAGGCAGTGCGCGACACGACGTCCGACGTCGCGTACAGCGCCCGCGAGCGCGCCAGTGATGTCGGTGACCGCGTGACCGAAAGCGCTTCCATGGTCGCCGACCGCGCGCGCGGCCTGGCGCACAACGTCGGCGATCGCACGCGTCACGGCATGCACGCCGCCAGCGACCGCTTCGATCACACGTTGAACGAGAACCCGATGGCCATCGGCGCCGTCGCGCTGGCGGTGGGCATGGCGGCCGGCCTGGCCATTCCGGAAACCCGCCGCGAACGCGAGATGCTCGGTCGCTACCGTGACGACCTCGTCGATCGCGTCCGCGACCGGGTGGACGACACGCGCGAACGCGTGCAGAACGTCGCGGAACGCGTGGTCGAGGAGACCAAGGATGTCGCGCGGGAAGCCGCGCGGGACGAAGGACTGGTCTCGTAAAACGACTTGGGGCGCGCGCGCGGGCGCGGGCTGACGGGCGCGGGTGACAGCATTGGGCGTGGGTCGTGGGATCCGGGCGCGGGTCGCGGGGTTATTCCCCGCCGCGCGCTCGGGGATCGGGACCCGCGCCCTAATTATTTGACCGCGCTCGCAGCCCGCGACCGCGCGCGCCCGGGTTCGTCGAGATTTCGAAGTCGTTCAGAGTCTAAACAGGTAGCTCAACTTCACAAAAAACCCATCCGCTGTTCGTACGACATCCCGGAAATCGAATGAATTACTGTCGGTCATGCTGCTGCCGTAACCCGCGAAGATCACGGTCCCGGGGTTGGGCTGGTAGGAGAAGAGCCAGTCCGCGCGGAAGTTGTTCCGGTTGAGCGCGCCCAGGCGCGCGTACGTGTTGGTGCGCGCGTCGTAGGTGTAGAGCGGCAGCTCGGTGCGTCCGGCATCCCGCAGGGCGTCCCGCTCGAAGGAGACGTACTGTCCGACAAAGCGCAGGAAGATCGGTCGCGACAACTGATACTCCAGCTTGAGACGCGGAATGCGCTGCAGATTGACAATACTGCCGTCGCTGTAGCGCGCGGTGCGCTGCTCGATGTAGCTCAGGCTGGCGCGCAGCTGGTCGGTTGGCCGGTAGTCTGCGTTGAGTTGCCCCCAGAGAATCCAGCCGGGTGTCCACTCGTCGAAGTTTTCGTCGCGTCCGACCACCACGTAGCCGTTCGCCGACCACTTCGAGAAGCGCGGCGTAGCCAGCTGCAGGAACACGTCGTAATTGCTGATGCGCCGCACGCCCGTGAACTTCACGAAGGCTGAGTCGCCGCTGGCCTGCTTCTCCAGCATGTGGGTGTCGGCATACAGCGCGTCCGGATAGCGGAACGTCTCGATGAAGAAGTTCAGGTTGGCGCGCCAGCCGCCCTTGAACACGAAGCCGTTGTTGAGATGGAGCTTGATGTCGTCCGGGCCGATGCCTTCCTCGAACTCCTGGTAGTCCCACGTGTTGTCGATCTGCGGGTTGAACGAATAGCTCTGCAGGCCGGCATCCTGCTCGCCGAACCAGGTCCAGTACGTGCCAACGTTGGAGTGCACGATGCCCGGCCGGCTGATGAAGCCCGTGCCCGCCACGAAGCGGTCGTGCACGCCTTCAATCATGGCCTGCCCGCCGAATTGACGCCCCGCCTTGCTGAGTGAGAACTCCCAGAGGGGCACCTGTGAGCGGGCGCCCGCCTGCTGCCAGAAGCTGCCGGCAACGTTCGCGAAGAACGAGTACTCGCGGGCAAAGACCAGCCGCGCATCGAGGGATGCGACCCGGTTGTAATCGCTGCCGTCGATGCGATCTGTATAGGCCAGACCAATCGTCGATTGGCTCGCCACATCGCGCCGCAGCCGCAGAATGTTGTAGACCGGGTGGTCGTCACCGGACTGCGAAAGCGCGCGATCGTCGACGGCGCTCAGGAAGCCGATGTTCGTACCGCCGTATTTGCCGGTCAGCTTGACCGCCGCTGTCGGGTTGGCGATGCGGCGTGTGTAGATCAACTGGTTGGGCGCGTTGAATTGCTCGATGCTCTCCAGGAAAAACGGACGCTTCTCGGCGAAGAAAAGCGCCTGCCGCGGATCGAACACGGTCTGGCTCGCATCGGCTTCGACCTGCGAGAAATCCGGATTCACGGTTCCGCTCGCCGTCAGGTTGGTCGTGATGCCCCAGCGCACGTTGCCGCCGAACTCCGGCGTAGTGTTGCCGTACTGGAACTCTGCACCCGGCACACGCCGCCCCTCGAGCTTGGCGGTCGCTACCGGATTTACATCCACCACCAGCCCGCGCTTCAGCTCGGTCAGCTCCTTCAGCACGCCGGCCTGCGCCAGGAACGAAGCGTTGCCTTTCC
>CBJLQC010000003.1:0-18533 GCA_966424955.1 uncultured bacterium
GCACGCTCAGCAGTGTCGTGTGCAGCTCGTGCGCATGCGCGGGCGCCGCCTGCGCGTAGGCGATGCGCGTCATGATGTCCGCGCCGAAACGCGCCTGCGGATTCGCGCGTGTTGCCTGGGCTGCCACGTCGCCCGTTGCCAGCTCGACGACCTCCAGCACCAGCGTGGTGGTGCCTGCATCGACCGCCAGTCCAAATGCGCGCGTCATGACGGCACACCCAACCGCGCGACTTCGCTGACCGCGTCCGTGGCGGTCGCGCCGTAGCCGTCGGCACCAATGGTTTGCGCGAAGGCCGCTGTCACCGGCGCGCCCCCCACGAGAATCTTGATGCCGGGAGCGGCGGCGCGCACCGCCTGGATGATGGCGGGCATGGCCGTCATCGTCGTAGTGAGGAGCGCAGATAGTGCAACCACGTCGGCCTGATGCTCCTGCAACACCTTCACGAATTTCTGCGGCGGCACGTTAATGCCCAGATCGATGACGTGATGGCCCGCGCCGCGCAGCATCATGGCAACCAGGTTCTTGCCGATGTCGTGAATGTCCCCCTTCACGGTGCCGATGATGATCGTGCTGCGGCGGCCGGCGTGCTCGCTGCCCAGGTGCGGCTCGAGCAGGGCGAGGCCGGCGGACATGGCGCGGGCGGCCACCAGCACCTCCGGCACGAAGATCTCGTTGGCCCGGAAGCACGCGCCGACCACGGCCATGCCGGCGGTGAGGCCTTGATCGAGAATGGTCAGCGGATCGACGCCGGCGGCGAGTGCGGCCTGCACGCCCTGCTCGACGGCCGGCGCGTCACCTCGCACGAGGCTGTCCGCAATGTCCTGCAGATCCACCATCGTCAGAACAACTCCGTGCGCGCCGGACCCCCGTTCCAGGCACGCAGGTGCACCTGTCCGCGATAGCCGTGCTGCACGTAGCGCATATTGGCCGCCGCCTGCTCCGCAGTGTACTGGGTGCGATGGCAGACATACGCGCGCTCGGCCGCCGCGAAGTCCGCGGGCGTGTAGGGTACGCGCACGTTCAGATGCCGTTCGGCCACCAGCCGGACCGTGGGCCGCGCTTCGGGGGCGTCCTTCATCCGCTCGACCGGCAGCCCCGGGTAATAAAGTGGTATGTCGGTCGGCGCTGCCTGCACGATCTCCGTCACCATGTCGCCCACCAGGCGGTGGTCGGGGTGTCCCGTGCCGCCTTCCCGGCCGAAGGTCAGGAGCGCATCCGGCTTCAGCTCGGTGAGCACGCGCTCCAGGTCCGCGCGCAGCTTGCCGAGCGCCGTGAAGGAGGCCAGCCCCGCGTCGGGGTGGCCGAGCAGGATGGGCGCATTGATCCCGAGCTCACGCGTCGCACAGCGTGTCTCCTCCGCGCGGAGGGCGGCCAGCGAATCGCCGGCCGGGATGCCCGCATGGGGCGTGACTCCTTTGGCGCCGTCGGTAGCCACCACCAGATACACGTGGTGGCCTTCCCGCGCGTACCGCGCAAGCAGTGGTGCGACAATGCGCTCGTCATCGGGATGAGCGAAGACGGCAACCAGCGTTTTCTGGGCGGCCGCCGGCGCGGCCGGCAGCAGCCCGAACAAAAACGCGCAAACAACCAATGGTTTGTTCATACCGGGCAAGATATCGGGGAGGCGGCGCGAAAAAAACGCCGCGGAAGTGATCTGGTCGCTCGTTTAGTGCGAGGATCGCGTGCGTCTGAGGCGGTGATGCATCTTCCGATTCCCTCTCCGCGTGAGGCTGCCCGATGCCCCTGCGCACGGATAACAATTCGCCTTTTCCGCGCCGCTCCTTCTGATGGCAAGAACGTTGCGCGCTTTCTCCGCGACCCAACCAACCCAACCAGGAGGCGGACATGGCCAAAACGGGCGAAGCACCCAGCGTGGATGCCAACACGCTGAAAAGCAACGAGATCGCGCGCACGGTGCTGGGTACGGGCGTGAAACCGGAGGGATTTCGCGTTGAGTTCAATGGCGGCACGGCAACCGTGCGCGGCAGCGTGCGCAGCGAGGAGGAGCGCAAGCGCGTGCTCGACACCGTGCGCGGTGTGAGCGGCGTCAGCAACGTGACGGACTCGCTGACCGTCGGTGCCGGCGCACCGGCCAGCACGTCGGCCGGCGCCGCGACCGGCAGCGGCGCGCGCACGTATACCGTGAAATCGGGCGACACGTTGTCGAAAATCGCGAAAGCACATTACGGCGACGCGTCGAAGTACCCGAAGATCTTTGATGCCAACCGCAAGATACTTTCGGATCCCGATCTGATTCAGCCGGGACAGGTGCTCACGATTCCGGAGTAGTCATCCCAAGGAGGAGTAATGAACATACTCGAAGCCGTCACGGGCGCGGGCAATGGCGAATCCGTGGCGCAGCTCGCGCAGAAATTCGGGCTTCCGCCGCAGCAGGCACAAGCAGCCGTCGCTGCACTCATGCCCGCACTGGCCAACGGACTGCAGCGCAATACCGCCACGCCGGAGGGACTGTCCGGCCTCGCCTCCGCGCTGGCGCGCGGCAATCATCAGAAATACCTCGACGATCCCGCGACGATCGAAGACGAGGCGACGGTTGCCGATGGCAACGCGATCCTCGGCCACCTGCTCGGCAGCAAGGATGCGAGCCGGCAGGTCGCGACGCAGGCATCACAATCGACCGGCGTCGATCCGGCTGTCCTGAAGAAGATGCTCCCTATCGTGGCGGCACTGGCTATGGCTGCTTTGTCGCGCAAGTCGAAAGGTCAGGCTGCGCGAGGCGGCGGCCTGGGTGGCTTGACCGAAATGCTCGGCCCCCTACTGGGCGGCGGTGGCGGCGCGGCCGGCGGCGGCCTGGCCGATATGGTGGGCGGCATGCTCCGTAAGAAGAGCTAGTCTGCGCGGAACTGATTCGAGAACCAGGCGCGCCTGTCGGCATTCAGACCGGCGCGCCTCCTCGAATGCGTTCATACGGACGTGTATCCGCCATCGATCAGGTAGTAGCCGCCCGTGATGAACGATGCTTCGTCGGACAGCAGGAACCGCACGAGCGGCGCGACTTCCTCAGGCTTGCCGAGACGACCGAGGGGATGCCGAGCCACGAGCTGCGCACGGACTTCGCCCGGCAGGTTGGATAACAGCGGCGTGTCGATGTAGGCCGGTCCGACGCAGTTGATGCGCAGCCCCTGCGGCCCGTATTCGGCCGCCGCGTTCTTCGTGAGTCCCACTACACCGTGCTTCGCCGCCGTGTAGGCGCCATTCCCAATGGCGGCGACCGTTCCGTGGATCGACGCCATATTCACGATCGCGCAGTTGCGCGCGCCCGCCGCCAGCATCGCCGGGATCTGGTAGCGCATCCCGTACAGCACGCCGTTCAGGTTGATGTCGATCACGCGGTTCCAATCCTCCAGATCGACATCGCCGGCCGGCGCCTGTGCGCCCCCGATGCCGGCATTGTTCACCGCGTAATGCAGGACGCCGAACGTCTTCACCGCGAATGCGACGACGCTCGCCGAATCTTCCGGGTTGGCTACATCCTGCCGCTGCGCGCGGGCCGAGCCGCCGCTCTTTTCGATTTCGCCGGCGACTCGCTCGGCGGCCGCGAGATTGATATCGGTCAGCACTACGGCCACGCCTCGCGCGGCCAGGTCCTTCCCAATCGCCTCGCCGAGCCCGGAGCCACCACCCGTCACGATCGCAACCTTTTTGTCGAACGCCATGGTCTCGACTTTCCTCTCCCTGGTTTCCAAACCTTGCAATCCGGGGCATACCGCCCTCAAGATCCGCGCCGGGTGCGACGCGCGCGCCCTGCCCGCACAATCGCAATATCAGGAGATGAGATGCGTGCATTGACAACAATCATGGCGGCGGGAGCATGCACGATCGTCATGGCATGCAGCGGCACGGGTGAAAACACGGCGCAACGCGCAGACACATCCACCGTGCACGATGCAGAGAATGCCGTACCCGATGCGCATCGGGATACCGCGCCCGCGCACGACACCGCGCATGCCGCGGCGCCCGGCCAGGGGCTGCCCTTGCTGCCTATCATGCAGAAACTCGGGGCCGATATGGCCGCGCTCACGCACGCACTCATGATGGAAGACTGGCCGCGCGTCGCCACCAGCGCTCGCGACATCGCCGGGCACACGCCCATCGCCCAGGAAGACGTCGAACGCATCCACCGCATACTCGGCGATGACATGGCGGAGTTCGAGCGGTTGGATACCGGCGTGCACAACGCATCGGTGCATCTGCAGAGAACCGCCGAAGCCGGCAACATGGTGCAGGTCGTGGAACGGCTGGGCGTCGTGCAGCGTGGGTGCATGGAATGCCACGCGCGGTTCCGGGCGAAACTCCGGACGAATACCCGGCAATAGCCGGTGGAGCACGCTCGAGCAGGGTAACCTGACTCCGGCCGTTTCTGCTCCTTTCATCGCAGAGGAGGTCGCTGTCGCGGCGCTTCGGGCTTACGACCTGCGCTATGGTGAGAGGAGCGGACCGTTTTAAGGAAATCCAGACCCGTGTGCTGATCGGGCGGAGAGCCGTTCGCCGGCCCATGGCGCTTGACCCTACGGCCTCCTCTGCGATGATGGCAGCAGAAGCGCCGGACCCCAGGTTGCCCTACTCGAAGCCCGGGCGTTGAACACGATAATGTGTACCTCAATCGGCCGACTCCCTCCTCCCGACAGCAACCACCAAATCACGATCTTCTTTCGGCGCCATCCCGTCGCAAGCTATTTTGGTGGCCGTTCTCTTCTCGCGTTGCCGGTGGTGAGTTGCCGCTTCTTGCGCGTTTTTTCCCTGATCTGATCCGCACTCCTCGTCGTGACCGGCTCAAGCTGCTGGCCATGGTGGGGTTGTTCTTCATTGTCGTGTGTGCGGTCGGGATTCTGCGTCCGATCAAGAACTCGATTGCGCTCGACGGGCTGGGCGCGACGCAGTTCTACAAGGTCTACCTGGTCAGTGCGGCCGTCGTCCTTTTCGCCCCGTTGTACAAGTGGCTGGCCAACCGCATCGCGTGGCGGGTCCTTTTCCCGGTCGTAGCAGTTTTCTTTGCGCTCAACCTGCTTGCCTTCCGAGTGCTGTACGTGCCGGGCAGCGCGCTGTTCGGCGTGGTCTTCTATGGGTGGTACGACCTGTTCGCGGCGGCGCTGGTCACGCAGTTCTTCATGGCGGCGCAGTTGTTCTTCAATGCGCGCAGCGCGAAGCAGGCCTATCCGCTCGTGATCGGAGGTGGCGCGCTGGGCGCCATGCTGGGCGGCTTGATCACGGCGCTGCTGGCGAAGTCGATCGGCACGCCCAACCTCATGCTGGTGGCGGGCGTGCTGATCATCATTTTCGCGGCCGGCCTGCCGTTCATCTATTCGGAAAACGGCGAGGCGAAGTCCGCGAGCCGAACCGAGGGCGCTGATCTCCGGGTACTGTGGAATTACCGCCATGTGCGGCTCATCGCGCTTTCGGTTCTGCTGACGATCCTCGTCAAGGAGCTGGTCGATTATCAGTTCAATGCGCTGACCAAGGAAGTTTTCGTAACGCGGGATGCGGTGGCCGCGTTCCAGGGGCAGTTCAATGCGATCACGCAGTGGCTGCCGCTCGCATTTGTGCTGCTGCTGCACCCGTTGCTCCGCCGTTATGGCGTGGGCTTCGCCATTGTTGCCTTGCCGCTGGCGCTGGTCGTCACGAATGTCGGCATGATCGCGTGGTGGGGGCTGTGGTCCGTGGCCACGGCGAAGGGCGCGGAGACCGCGTTGCGCTATTCGGCGGAGCGGGCCGGCCGCGAGATCCTTTATCTGCCGGTTCCCGAAGACGTGCGGCTGACGGCGAAGACATATATCGACGTCGCGATCGAGAAGGGGCTGGGCAAGGCGCTCGCCGCCGGGCTGATCTTCGTACTGCTGCGGTTTGTGACGTATCCGGGGCTGGCGTACGTGACGGTCGGCCTGTCCGCGGTTTCGCTACTGCTGGCGTTTGCGTTGCGGCGCGAATACGTGCGAACGTTGGCGGCAGCGCTGGAGCGCCGGCTGGTGAGCCTGCGTGGCGGGTTTGCCTCGATCCTGGACGCGGCCACGCTGCCGCGTGTCCGCGAAGCGTTGCGCTCGCCGGATGGTTTGCAGGTCGCCTTCGCGCTCGATCTGCTGGAGCAGGGCTCGCCGGCCGAAGCACGTTCGGTCGCGCCCGAGCTGCGTGATCTGCTGGCCAACCGTTCGGATGGCGTGCGCGAGCGCGCCGCCACGCTGCTGGCGCGCGGCGCTGATCCGGACAGTGCGGACGCACTCAATCGCGCCCTGACCGATGGTGTGCCGGCGGTGCGCGAAGCAGCCGTGCGCGCGCTGGTGGCCGGCTCCGCGACACCCGAGCCGATGTTGCAGGAATTGCTCGCGAGCTCGGATCCCGCGATCCGCATGGCTGTGCTGGCGCAGTTGCGCACGCTCGATGTGCCGGAAGCAGTGCAGCAACGGCTTGCCGAGTCCTACATCGGCGCGCACCGCTATCATCGCGACGCGACTGCCACCGCGCGGCTGGAGACAGCTTACGCGGCCCAGGCGCTCGGTGATGAAGCGGCCGCCGTGCTGCAGCCGTTGCTCGCCGACCAGGATCCGGACGTCGTGAATGCGGCGCTGCGCGCGGCCGCGGCGGTCCGCCTGCCCGAGCTGCTGCCCGCCTGTATGCACGCGCTCCGCCATCGCGCCACGCGCATGGCGGCGCGCCACGCGTTACGGAGTTACGGCGCGACTGCCTGGCCGGTGCTCAGCGAGATCCTCGTCGATCCGACTGCCGATGCGGCCCTACGCCGGCAGATCCCGGCCGTGCTCGCCCGCCAGCCCAGCGATGAAGTGGTCGCGCTTCTGCTGCGCGCGATCACCGCCCGGGAAACCGACCAGCTGCTCGACATCCGCGCGCTCAAGGCGCTCAACAAGTTGCGCAGGCGTTACCCGCAGTTGCATTTCCCGCCGGCCGCCGTGCAGCAGGTGCTCATGCGGCAGATCGATGCGGCGGCACGCTACGTCGATGCGCGTAACGCTGTCGCCGCAATTTCCGCCGATGCCGCGGCGGTCGGGCTGCTGGATACGGCGCTGATCGAGGCCTGGCATGAGCGCCGCGAGTGCGCCTTCCTTTGCCTCGCGCTGCGCTACGAGCCGGCGGCCGTTCTCAATGCGCAAACCGCCATTTGCGGCACCAACGCGCGCGCGCGCGCCAACGCCATCGAGTGGCTCGAGCACGAGGTCGGGTACGACTTGCTCGGGAAGCTCGGGCCGGTGCTGGAGATGCCGGGCGCCCAGCCGGCGACGGCCAGCCTGCCCGGCGACATTCTCTACGAGCTGACCGACGACGAAGACAGCTGGATCGCCATCTGCGCACGCGCCGTGTGCGCTGCTCTCGATACATCGCTCCAGGCGGCCCGCAGCTACCCCGGCGGCACCACCATTATCCAGGAATCGGGCATGGAAATTCTCGAACGGGTGTTCCTGCTGCAGCGTGTGGACTTGTTGCAGGGCGCGCGCAGCGCGCACCTCGCCTTGCTTGCTTCCGTTGCCGAGCAGGTGGACGTCGAGGAAGGTACGCAGCTGCTCGAGCGTGGCCGGCCCGAGCCCGCCATGTACGTGCTGGTCCGCGGCAGCATCGAGCTCGAAAGCGTGGCGGAACGGCTGGTCGTTGCCGAGGGCTTCGCATTCGGCACCTGGGCATTGATCGATGATGCGCCGAGTCTGATCGGCGCGCGCGCCCTGCAACCTAGCCAGCTGCTGCGGATCAGCCGCAGTGACTTCTTTGATGTGCTCGAGGATTCACCCGAGCTCTCGTTGGGGCTGCTGCAGGGCCTGGCTCGGCGCGTCCGCACCCTGCTCGCGTGAGGAACCCATGAGCCTTTCTCGCTCGCGTGTAATCATCGTCGATGATGAGCCCATGGTCGCTTCCGCATTGCGCGCCTTTCTGGAGCTCGAGACCTCGTACGACGTCCAGACGTTCACCACGCCGTCCCGCGCGCTGGACTTCGTGGCCGCGGAATACGCCCATGTCGTCATTGCCGATTACATGATGCCCGAGATGGATGGCATCACGTTCCTGAAGCGGGTGCGCGAAATCCGGCCGCTCGCGACCCGCATCCTCCTGACCGGCTACGCGGACAAGGACAACGCCATCCGCGCGATCAACGAGGCGGGTCTGTATTACTACCTGGAAAAGCCGTGGGACAACGAGCACCTCAAGCTCGTCATCCGGAACGGCATCGAGCGCTCGTCGCTGTTTACTGATCTGGACGCGCGCGTCTCGGCACTCGAAGGTGCCAACCAGGAGCTGCTCGATATGCGGCAACGACTGGCGCGGGCATTCTGGTGACCATCGTGTTTGGGCTGGTCGCTCTTGCGGCCGTCGCGGCCGCCGGCGCATATGCCTGGTACGAGCATCGGCGCGCGGCGCGGCTGCAGGCGGAAATCGCGGCCATGCGCGCCGGGCTGGTCGCATCTACGCGGCTGGCTTCGCTCGGCAATCTGGTCGCCGGCCTGGTACACGAAATCAACACCCCGATGGGCGCGCTCAGCAGCAACCACGATGTGATCAAGCGTGCTCTGCAGCGGCTGCAGGTCATCCTGGCTGACCAGCAGGTGGACGAAACCGAATTGAATGAAGTGCGCCGGATCGTGCGTGCGCTCGACGAAGTGGATGGCGCGAACGGGCTCGCCGTCGAGCGGGTGAACGGCCTCGTGAAGAACCTGCGCAACTTTGGCCGCCCCGACCGCGCCGAGATCGCGTGGGCCAACCTGCACGAAGGCATCGACAGCACGCTGGCCATCCTGCGTCACGAGCTGGGCGGCGTCGAAGTCGTGCGAATATACGGCGCTGTGCCGGCCGTTCTCTGCCGGCCGCAACAGATCAACCAGGTATTCATGAATCTGCTCGTCAACGCGTGCCACGCCATGGGCGGCTCCGGCCGGCTCACGATCGCCACCGCGCAGCAGGGCGAACATGTACGGGTCAGCATCGCCGACACCGGTTGTGGCATCCCACCCGAGAACCAGGCGCGCATCTTCGAGCCCGGCTTCACGACCAAAGGCGCGCGCGTGGGGATGGGCATGGGCCTGTTGATCGCTCGGCAAATCGTGGAACAGCACGAAGGCACGATCACGCTGACCAGTGCCGTGAACGCAGGCAGCAGCTTCACCCTGAACCTGCCGATCGCGCCTCAAGCACTCGAGCGAGAAGTCAATCGTTACCCCGTCCCGGAGGTGCTCACGTGAAGCGCCAGGCTTTACTCATTTCGGTTTGCGCGGCCATGTTGCTGGCCGCGCCGCGCGTGTCCGCGCAGAGTCCCAATATCCTCCTCCCCGTGCCCGAGATTGAAGCGCGCATGCGGTCGAGCGATTTCGAGATCCTGAACATCCGCGGCTCGCGCGCCGAACAGGACCGCACGCAGCGAGTCACGATGGGATTTCCCGACAGCGTCGCCATCGTGGTGAAGTGGGCGCGGGCCGCTTTCCGCGGCGAGACCTTCAACAATCAGCCGCGCTACGAGGCGGCGGCCTACGAGATCCAGAAGCTGTTCCTCGATGAGGCCGACTTCGTGGTCCCGCCCACCATCATCCGGACCGTGCCGCTCAGCTTCTACCGCACGTTGCAGAAGGATGTCGAGCCGACCTTCAGCCAGGCCTCGTCCGTGGTCGTCGTGCTGCAGTACTGGCTCTCGCAGGTGCAGCCGCATGCGCAGCTGGATAATGATCGCTTCGAGAGCGATTCACTGTACGCGCGCACCGCCGCCAACACCAACGTCCTCACTTACCTGATCAAGCACAGCGATTCCAACGCCGGCAACTTCCTGATTTCGACCGTGCCGAACGAACCACGCATTTTCGCGGTAGATAATGGTGTGGCCTTTGGCCGCGAGGTCAGCGACCGCGGCACGCTGTGGCGCGACCTGCGCGTGAAGCGCATCCCGGCCCAGGCGGTCGAGCGCTTACGGAAGGTCACGCGGGCCGACCTGGACAAGACCCTGGGCGTCATTGCCCAGTTCGAGGTGAAGAACGGTGAGCTGGTCGCCGTACCGGCCGGCGAGAATCTCAATTCGAGCCGCGGCGTGCGCACCACCAGGGACGTGGTTCAATTCGGTCTCACGCGCACCGAGATCGACGAAGTGGAAGCGCGCATCGAGCGCCTCCTCAAGAGAGTTGATGAAGGCAAGCTCCCGACATTCTGAGCGACGCGCGCTGCGCGTTGCGCTACTGCTGGCTGCCCTCGCGCAGCCGGTGCTGGCCCAGACAGCGGCCCCGACCGCGCGCCTGGAGGGCGAGGGCGGGCTGTATGTCTGGGAGAAGGGTGATTCCACGCATGTGCAATGGATCACCAGCGACTCGGTGGCCGGCACGTTCAAAGCGACCTCCGGCGCGGGCAAGCTGCTGCACGCCACGAACACGCCGCCCGGGTTTGCGCATCACGCGGTATTCAGAAAGCCGCGCGGCAACTTCGTCCTCGAATACGGGGCCGCCATTACCTACCGGACTGGCATCAGCGCGGACAATCGCACCGCGGCGGTCACGCTGCCGGCCAGCGATTCGCTGTACCTCATCGCGGACACGCACGGCGAGTTTGACTCGGTCACCAAGCTGCTCCGCAACGCCGGGCTGATCGACGATGCCGGTCGCTGGAGCGGCCGGCGCCAGCACATCGTTTTCCTGGGCGATATCGTCGATCGCGGTCCCGACGTCACCAGGCTGCTCTGGATGCTGTACCGCCTGGAACGGGAGGCACACGCGGCCGGCGGCGGCGTGTACCTCCTGCTCGGCAATCACGAACTCATGGTCATGCTCAATGACCTGCGATATGTGCACCCCCAGGAAATGCAGCTCGCGCATCTGCACGGCAGGCCCTATCAGCGGCTCCTCGATCCGCGGCAATCGCTGCTGGGCCGCTGGCTCGCCACCAAACCGCCGGTGATCAAAGCCGGCGACCTGCTGCTGGTCCATGGCGGCGTGCGGGCTGAGTTCGCGAAATATTCGCCGCAACAGCTGGCCCGCACGCTCGCCCAGCACATGCACGACGAGATCTTCTTCGCCCATAGCGATACGACCCTCCACGTCACCGTCGACTCCGCGCGCCTGGCCGCCTGGGAGAATTTCCTGTTGAGCGAGCGCAGCCTGTTCTGGAACCGCAGCTACGTGGAGTCGGACACGTTGGCGGATGAGCTCGACTACGTACTGAAACAGTTCGGCGCTGCCACGATGGTCGTCGGCCACACGCCGGTCCAATCGATCCATGCCCGCTACGACGGGCGCCTCCTGCTCGCTCATCCGCGCCAGCCGGCTGCCGAGATGGTGCTGATTGTCGGCCCCGCCCGCCAGCACCGGTTCTATCGCCTGCTGCCCAGCGGGCCGCCGCAGGACGTGCCCATCCTGGCTACGCCCCCGCGCCAATAAGCGCCCGCCGTTGTAACTTCAGTACCGACGTTCGGTAGGATTTGAATCGACGATCATCCTGCATTGGAGTGAGCTCGGTGCCATGAAGCGCATATCATTATCGTTCCTGCTGACACTGGCCGTCACCGCCGCGTGCGCGCCGCGCGGCATCATCGACAAGCCCGTCCCCTTTCCGGACGAACGCATTCAATTGACCCGCGCATACGCGCGCGATCACTACGGCCTCGATGTTTCCAACATCGACATCGTTCCGCGCCTCATCGTGCTGCACTGGACCGCCGGCCGGACCTTCGAGGGGGACTTCCGTACGTTTACGCCCAGCACGCTGCGCGGCAGCCGCCCCGACCTCCGGCAGGCCAGCGAGCTGAACGTCGGCATACACTTCCTGGTCGATCGTGACGGCAAGATCTACCGCCTCATGCCGGAAACCTGGATGGCGCGCCACGTCATTGGCCTGAACTACAGCGCCATCGGCGTCGAGAACGTGGGTGGCGCACGCGGCGTCGACGACCTGACGCCCGAGCAACGCGCGGCCAACATCTGGCTGGTGCGGTATTTGGCGAAGAAATATCCAACCATCGAGTATTTGATCGGCCACCACGAGTACCGCGCCTTCGAAGGCCACCCTCTCTGGCTGGAGAAAGACCCCGCCTACCGCACCCGAAAGAGCGACCCCGGCGACGCATTTATGACTGCCGTCCGCACGGCCGTCGCGGACTTGCAGCTCAAGGGCCCGCCCGAGGTTACGGCCGGGCAGTCCCGTTAGGCTGGCACACCATTCGCTCCCATGTCGGGTGAAATGCGCGCGCCCCTTTCGCGCGTGGCATTCGTCACTAGAACGATGGGAGGTAAAATGGCGGAAACAACGGGCGGCACAGTCGCGGTGACCACGTGGCAGCTCGATCCGACACACTCGTCGGTCGAGTTTTCAGTCAAGCACATGATGATGACGACGGTGCGTGGTCGCTTCAAAGACGTGCAGGCCACGCTGCGCGGCGACCGCGATCATCCCGATGATGCGGGCGTGGAAGCGACCATCGACGTAAAAAGCATTGACACGGGCGTCGGCGATCGTGACGCGCATCTGCGCGGCGCCGATTTCTTCGATGCCGACAACCATCCCAACATTACCTTTCGCAGCACGCGCATCGACGGCGACCCGCCCAAACAGGAAGGCGACAAGTTCCGCGTGGTCGGCGAACTGACCATTCGCGACAGCAGCATGGAAGTCGTGCTCGACTGCGAGTACGAGGGCCGCGGCACCGATCCGTGGGGGAAGACGCGCGCCGGGTTCAACTTCCGCACCGAGCTCGATCGGCGTGAATGGGGATTGAAATGGAATCAGGCGCTCGAAACGGGCGGCGTACTCGTCGCTAACAAGGTGCGTATCGAGGGTGAATTGCAGTTCGTCATGGACGCATCATAGGAGATCGCCCGAAGTCGCATCTCTTCTCGGTTTTGCTTGACGAAAGGGCGCGTGAGTGTGACACTCTCGCGCCCTTTTTTTCAAACCGGAATCAACTCGAGAGGAACATTGCGACTACCGAATTTCAAATTGGCGATTTCAACCGTGGCGCTAATGACGACCGCCGCGTGCACCGAGCATGCATCGGTCAGCGCTCCGGAGACCACACCTTCGGCCAGCGCGCTCGCGCCCGCGGGCAACCGGCTGGCCACCATGGAATGGCAGGGCGCCACCCCTGTGTTGTATCTGCAAAATCCCGACGGCAGCGAACGCGTACGCGTGCCCTTCGATCACGTCAGTAATCACGTCATCGGCAATTATTCACCGCGCCTGCTGCCGGTCACGGATGAATCGATTCGGCGCTTCACGAGCGTGCGCTGGAGTCCCGATGGCCGCTATCTGGCCGTGACGCTGGCGGTGTCGACGGATGCATTGCAGATCGTGCTGGTCAGCGCCGATGGGCGGGCGTTGCGCACCATCAGCCCGAACGGCCAATACATGTGGGGCGACGTCGACTGGTCGGCGGACTCGCGTCGCATCACCTACATCATGGCGACCGGTCCCTTCGGTCGTGCCGCCGACATCTTCACGACCGAGCTGGGCCGCGACCTGGTGACACGTGTGACGACGGGACTGAACCTGTCGGGCTACGATGCCGTCCGGTTCGATGCCGCCGGACAGAAGATCTGGTTCACCCAGCACACGGGCTGGGCGCCCGATCAGGTCAACATCGCGACGCGCATTGCATCGGTGGATCTGGCTTCGGGCAACATCACGTATGGCGATGATCTGATCGGCGAGCCGCAGGGCTTCGCGCGCGATGGGTCGTTCCTGCTGTACATCCGTACCGATCCATCGACGTACGTGCGCGAACTCGTCCGGCACCCGCTGGATGGCAGCCCGGAAACCGTCCTCGCGACCGGTGACCTGGGTGACACGGCCGTGATTGAAGGCGATGCGCAGGGCGTCCTGAGCGCGTGGGACAAGAGTGGCGCACTGAGCTTCACCGTCATCGGCCTAGGTAGTGCCAACGACATAATAACCAGCTTGAAAACGGATCCGAGCACGGTGGGCGCGGTGTTCAAAACGTCGCTGTAAACCCTTACCCTTACTCTCACTCTCACCCTTACTCTTCTGCGGTCGCGAGTTCGAAGCGGCGAGATGAGAGTAGAGTAAGGGTAGGAGTAAGGGTAAGAGTAAGGGTTCTTATTGGAGCGTGAAGTCGTATTCCAGCTTGATCTCGTCCTCCACGCTCAGCACCGAACGGACCTGCGGCTTCGCCAGCTGGAAATCCGTAAACTTGAACTCGGTCGCGACGCGGCCGGTGACTTTTCCGTTGTCGAACTTTGCTTCACCCTTCCAGCTCGTCGGCCGGGTCACACCGCGCACCGTGAGATCGCCCACCAGCTCGATCGGATGCGCGCCCGACCTCGGGAGAGGAACCGTCACGCCGCGCAGACTCTTCGGTACCAGCACCACGGTTGGATGCTGCCCGGTTTCCAGCGTACGACGCTGCAGGTAGCCGTCGCGGCGTTCCTTGTCGCTCTTCAGTCCCGTGACATCCACGACGATCTTCGATTCCGCAGGTATTACGTTGCCTTTTTCATCCAGCGCGATCGAGCCGGTGATGGCGGATGTGCTGCCGACCGCATCGTTCGGGAAGTCGATGCCCAGCAGCTGCTCACGCACGCGGTACCTGGCCTCGTTCCCCTGCGCCGCAACCACCAGCTTGACCGCGATCCGCGCATCGCTGTTGCTACTTTCGATGGCCACCGCGCGCGCCGCCGCCTGCGACTTTGCTTCCCCCGGCGCACACCCGCTCGCCGCTCCCAGCATCATGGCCATACCCGCGAAAACGACTGCCCTGCTCATCGACATTGAGACTCCCCTCCCGTTGTGGTTCATGACTGAAATGACACGTGGCAGCCAGTGAACGTTAGGTGAAATGAGCCCACCCCTTACTCTCCACTCGCACCCGCACCCGCACCCGTACCCGCACCCACCCCTCCACAACCCGCATTTCCGCCGATTTGCCCATGTCCTCGCCCCTCGTTGCCCCCTATTTAAGCCGCCATGTACGCCCTGGTGCTGAAAGCCGAAGGTTTCGAGTTCCTCATCGATCCCGCGCTGTTATGGAAGCCGCCGCGCGTCCTCGTCCGGCGCGGCTACACACAGGTCGAGGTGTGGCTGGATGAGACCGACATCTCCTTCATGAAGGCGAGCCGCTTCAGCGTGCGCGAGCAGACCTGCATCCTGCAGCTGGTGCGACAGAATTTTGCTGAGCTGCTGGCGTCGTGGTGCTCGTTGAAGGATGATCTGCGGCGAGGCCGGCTGGAAAGAAACGCTCTGATCGACTGAAACGGTTGGCACATCACATCAACAGGAGCCGATATGGAATCCCCGACGCGTGAAGAGCTGCTGCGTTGCTACTCGGAATTGGCGGATTTCTGTTTCCGGAAACTGATGCACCTCGAAGCGCGCTTCGTGATGCTCTGCCATCGCGCGCAGGCCGCCGGCATCGATTGCGAGGATCTGCACGATTTCAGGGTGGTGTCCGCCGACCCGGGCGCGCCGCGTGCGGCGAACTAATGGTGGCGAACTCGCCAATCGGTCCATCTCAAACGAAGGTCGGCCTCGGTCGGACGCAGGCGTCGTTCCGGTGCGCCTCAGCCACGCCCACGTGACGTAAGGATCAGGAAGCAAAGGGCCCCGCGCCTCGAGACGCGGGGCCCGTCGTGGCCGGCCGAGCGGATCCAAGCAACGTGATCAGTTGTCGCTCATGGCATGCAGATAGGCGACGATGGCATCCACCTGAGCCTCGCTCAGTCCGAGATTCCCCATCTGCTTCGTATCCAGATTGCGCGGGTACTCCGGCGCCGGCCAACAGTTGGCCGCGGTGAGCGGGCCGCTACCATCAGGATCGAAGCTGCCGTATTGCGCAGGCTGCAGCACCGCGACTTCCGCGGCCGTGCAACGGCGCAGCAGGTCACGCGTATTGTAGAAATCCACCACCTGCTTCAGTCTGGTGAGCACGCCGTTATGCATGTACGTGCGGTTGATGCCGACCGCGACGTTGCGCGTGGTGGGCGTGCGGAACTTGCCCAGCTGCGAGGAATTGCCGGTCACGCCGCCCAGCCCCGCATCGAACGATGTCGTGCTGTAGTTGAATTGCCCGTTCGCCGGATTCTTCGGCACGCCCAGGTTGTGGAACTTGAAGTCGGTGAACAGCGCACCGGCTCCCTTGTTGGTATGGCACTGCTGGCACTTGCCCTTGCCGCCGAACAGTTTCAGCCCTTCCTGCTCGAGTTGCGTCAATGTCCCGGCATCCGCGCGCGAAGAGAACTTGTTGAAGGTTGCCTCGAAGGCTGCCACCGACAGCGCAATGTTGTGATACGCGGTGGTGACGCGCTGCCGGTCCGCTGCCGACAACGCGACGAACTGGCCGGGCGCTTGCACGGCGGTAGCGCACACGGTTTCGACGTTGGCCGGGAACTGGATCAGATCGATGTCGCTGCTCCAGGCGGCGCGATACGTGTTGGCGTAATTCGATTGCCGCACCCGCACCACGACACACGCGGCGTCGGGCAGCGCCTGTTCGACCGGGTTGAGGAAGGGACCCAGTGCCTGGTCAGCGGCGGGAGAGCCGAGCAGGGCGCCCGTAGCCCGCCCATCCCAAAACAGGCCGCCACTCGTGCCGCCGCTCGCAGTGAAGGGCGGAGCCAGCGTTGCATAGGCGGGCGTCGGGGGTTTGCGCGCGCCGAACAATCCCGTCACCGATCCCTGGATGGCCGAGCCCTGCTGCGGCACGCCCGCCAGCGCGCTTGCAAAACCTTCACTCGGCTCGTGACAGCTCTGACACGACTGGTTGCGATTGAGTGAGAGATCGACGTCGCTGAACACGAACATGCCCAGGTCTGTCACGTCCGCGGTGGCGAAGGACTGACCCCCAGTCCACGGCACATCGACTGGAGAACGATTATCACATGCGGTAACTGCGACGAGTGAGACGGTTATGCCGGGTAGCAGAAGCTGGCGTAACGCGGAGCGCATACTTCCTCCGGGGCTTTTGAGATGGTGCGGCTGCGGGAATGCGGCGCGCAAAGAAACAGAACTACGAGGATTCAGGGTGCGGTTCGGGTCGGGTGACAGAAATGGGGGAAACCCCTGATCATCGTCAGGCGGAAACGCACTGCCTCATGAGCTTTCCGGAAGAGAACGCTATCGATTCTCAACGACGAGTCCATTCAATCCGTCACAGCCGGACGGTATATCACGTGCGTCGGTAAGCGGCCGGCCCTCGGCGGAAAGGTTGCTGGACATGTCTGACGAGACCGCACCACTCGTGTTGGTGACCGGCGCGAGCGGTTACATCGGCGGGCGGCTGGTGCCGCGGCTGCTGGAGCTGGGCTACCGTGTTCGCTGCATGGTACGTGACCCGGCACGCCTGCAAGGCCGCGCATGGGTTCCGCACGTCGAAGTCGTCGTGGGTGACGTGTTGGCGCCCGTCACCCTGGGAACAGCATTCGGCGACGTCACGTTCGCCTACTACCTCGTGCATAGCATGGCCGCAGGCGCCGACTATTTCGAGCGCGACCTCGCGGCTGCCAGGTCGTTTGCCGCTGCCGCGCGCGCTGCCGGTGTGACACGCATTATCTACCTGGGTGGATTGGCGCGCGAGGCTGGCGATACCGCGCTCTCGGAGCATCTGCGCTCCCGACTGCATACCGGTGATGCCTTGCGATCCGCGGGTATACCGGTCACCGAGTTCCAGGCGAGTGTGATCGTGGGATCCGGCAGTGCATCTTTCGAGATCATTCGCTACCTCACCGAACGTCTGCCGGTCATGGTCTGTCCGCGCTGGGTTTACACACGCACCCAGCCCATCGGCATCCGCGACGTGGTGGAATACCTGACCAGCGCGCTGCGCGTCGATGCCAGCCGTGGCCGCACCATCGAGATTGGCGGGGCTGACGTAATTACGTACGGCGAAATGATGACGACCTACGCCGACGTGCGCGGACTCAAGCGTGCCCTGATTCCAGTGCCGGTGCTGACCCCCCGATTGTCATCCTATTGGGTGAATATCGTAACGCCGGTTCCGGCAGCGATCGCGCGGCCCTTGATCGATGGTCTGCGCAACGAGAGCCTGGTTCGGGATGCGTCGGCGCGCCAGATCTTTCCGCACATCGAGCCCGTGTCCTATCGCACGTCGGTGGAGCGCGCCCTGGCTGCCCTCCAGGCGAGCAGTATTCAGAGCACCTGGAGCGACGCGCTTTCCAGCAGTCGCGCGGATGACGAGCCGCCCGCCAAACTCTCGACCCATGAAGGACTGGTGATTGAGCAGCGGCAGCGGACTGTTGCAGCCGCCCCAGCGGAGGTATTCGCGGTAATGACCGGACTGGGCGGTGAACGCGGCTGGCTTTATATGAACTGGGCATGGCGAATTCGGGGAGCGTTCGATCGCATGATCGGTGGCGTCGGACTGCGGCGCGGACGACGCGATGCCAACGAGCTGCGCGTCGGTGATGCGTTGGATTTCTGGCGGGTGGAAGCGGTCGAGCCCGGCCGCATGGTGCGCCTGCGCGCGGAAATGAAAGTGCCCGGAGACGCGTGGCTGCAATTCGACGTGGCGGCTGCGCCGGGCGGCGGTAGCATTATACGACAATGCGCGTTTTTCGCCCCGCGCGGTTTATCCGGGTGGCTA
>CBJLQC010000004.1:0-18014 GCA_966424955.1 uncultured bacterium
ACCGGCTCGGAAGCAGTGGCCAAGTTCAAGGAGCTGCAGCCTGATCTGGTTACGATGGACATCGTGATGCCGGACATGGGCGGCATCGAGGCGGTGCGAGCCATCATCGCCGAGTTTCCCGAGGCCAAGATTCTGATGTGCAGCGCCATGGGACAGCAGTCGCTGGTGGTGGAGGCGATCCAGGCGGGGGCGCGTGATTTTGTCGTCAAACCCTTCCAACCCTCGCGCGTGCTCGAGGCGGTGCAGCGCGTGCTCGGATAAGTGGCAGTGGAGCTGAATCGCTACCTCGAACTCTACCTTTCGGAGTCGCACGACCACCTGCGACTGCTGAACCAGTCGTTGCTGGCTCTCGAGGACGGCGCGACTTCCACGGGCGCCGTCGAGGAGGCCTTTCGCGCGGCCCACACCATCAAGGGCATGTCATCCACGATGGGCTTCACGATGGTGAGCGAGCTGGCGCACCGGCTGGAAAGCCAGCTGGATCAGATCCGGAAGGGTAGCCGCATGGCCGACGGGGCCACGATCGACCTTCTGCTGGCCAGCTCCGACGAGCTGGAGCGCGCCATCGCCGCCGCCGCAGCCGGCGGCGCGACGGAGCCGGTCGCAGCGGCCGGCCAGACAGTGGCCGCGCCCGCCCAGGCTGCGTCCGCGTTGGCTGACACGTTGCCGCCAGGCGAGGTCTGCGCGCTGATCGCGCTGCATGCGGATGAACCGATGAAGATCGCGCGGGCGTTGATTCTGACGCGCAGTGCCGTCACGCAAGGCTACGCGGTGCGTTCCGAGCCTCAGCAGTTCGCGGACGATTTCGGCGGCGAGTTTGCGCTCGTGCTGAAACCGGACGCCGATCAGGATGGATTGACGCGACTCCTGGAGCACAGCCCCGACGTCGCACGCTTCAGCATTACCCGCATTGCGGCGGCCGCGCCGAGCCCGCCGGCGGCTCAGGCCAGAACGAACTACCTGCGAGTAGACCAGCGCCGGCTCGATGAAGTGGCCGACGGCCTCGGCGAAGTCGCGATCCTGCAGGGGCGTGTCGACCAGCTGGTACACGCGGACCGCGGCCAGCTGGCCGAGCTGGTCACACGTATGACGCGCCTGATTTCCGAGCTGCAACATTCCGTGCTGGCCATGCGCATGGTACCGGTTGGTGATGTGTTCGACCGCTTTCCGCGCATGGTGCGTGACGCGGCACGCGCGCTCGGCAAGGAAATCGAATTCCGGGTGGAAGGCCGCGACATCGAGATCGACCGCGCGATTCTCGAGGAGATCGCGGATCCGCTCGTGCATCTGCTGCGCAACGCGATCGATCACGGCATTGAGTCGCCGGCCGAACGGCACGGGGCGGGCAAGGCCGAGAAAGCCACGCTCGTCCTGCGCGCCTGGCGCGATCGCAGCAGCGTACGCATCCAGGTGCAGGAAGACGGGCGCGGTATCAATACCAGGAAAGTGCTGGCCCGCGCGCGTGCCCACGGACTGCCGGTGCCGGAAACCGGCGAAGTGACCAGCGACGAGCTGCTGCGCATTCTGAGCGCGCCGGGCTTCTCGACCGCGGAGCAGGTCACGGATGTTTCCGGTCGCGGTGTCGGCATGGATGTCGTGGCGTCGAAGATCCGGGCGCTGGGTGGCGCGATCGACATGCAGACGCAATTCGGCGCGGGTACGACCTTCACCCTGCGCCTGCCGATCACCCTGGCGATTGCGCAGGCGCTGCGCGTGCGTGTGGCGGGCGAGGATTACGCGATTCCGCTGACGCACGTAGCGGAGGCGATCGAGCTGGATGGCCGGGCGATCGACCGGCACAAGGGCAGGGAAGTCCTGCGACTGCGTGAGGAGGTCGTACCGCTGGTTCGGCTGCGCAGCGTCATGCGGACGAATGGCACGGGTGGCGAAAGCGCCGCCGTCATCACGGAGCTGGGTGACCGCAAAACAGCGCTCGCGGTGGATGAGCTGGTCGGTCGCGAACAGATCCTGGTCAAGCAATTCGACGGCCCGGTGGGAACGTTACCCATCTTCTCGGGGGTAACGCTCCTCGCGGATGGCCGGCCGGCGCTCGTCCTCGATCCGATCAGCGTGGTGTAGCCGAATGGACGCCAGAGATCTCGGACCGCGTCAGCTCGATGCCCTGCGCGAAGTCGCCAACATTGGTGCCGGCCACGCGGCCACCGCGCTGTCGCAGATGGTGCAACAGCGCATCATGGTCGATATCCCGGAGATCAAGATCGTCCGGCTCGAGGACGTGGGCGAAATCCTGGGATCGCCCGATGAAATCGTTTCCGCCGTCATGATGCAGCTGCTCGGCGACGTGACGGGTCGCACCGTCCAGATCTTCCCGTGGAAGACCGCGGTCCGGCTCACCAGTCAGCTGCTCAGCAAGGAAAGCGGGCCGGAGCCGGAAGATTTCGGAGAGCTCGAGCAATCCGCGCTCAAGGAAGTCGGCAATATCCTGGTGGGCGCCTACATCAACGCGCTTTCCGAATTCATGGGGCTGATGCTGATCATCTCGCCGCCGGCCATCGCCATCGATACGGCGCAGGCGGTGCTGACCACCAGCTATCTGAACTTTGGTGAGCATCACGACTACGTGTTTGCCGTGACCACACGCCTGGGCATGGACGCGAACACCGAGCTGGGCGCGCACTTCCTGCTGCTCCCCGACGACGCGTCGCTGAAGGTCATCCTGCGCGCTTTGCGGATTGGTTGAATATGGCACCAGAAGCGCCTCGCAGTATTCCGTGGGCCGACCGTGGCCAGCAGGGGACGGTCTCCAATGGCCAGCCGCGCGTCATGCCGCAGCCGCGCTCCGCGCGGGACGTAGAGATCCTGCGCTCGCTGGCCAAGCGCATCAATCCACACGATGCCGGCGCGCACAACAATCTGGGCGTTGTCTACTACAACAAGGGACTGTATCCGGAAGCGATCACGCATTTCGAGAAGGCCCTCGAGCTGGATCCGCGCATGCAGGTGGCCGAACGGAATCTGCAGATCGCGTATTTCCACACCGGCTATTTCGAGCGCATGGTCGGCGAGCTGCGCGCGCACCTCGACCGGCATCCCAATGACGCCGACGCTCACGACCAGCTCGCCCGCGCGCACTTCTACGGCGGCGATGTAGCCACCGCCATCGCGGAATGGCGGAAGGCCGTGCAGGCGCGCCCCGACCGGTTCGATTTGCACTTGCGCCTGGCGCGTGCGGAGCAGCAGCGCGGCAGCCTGGACGCGGCGCTCGTCCTCCTGCAGGCGGCGCTGGTGCTCGAGCCGCGCAGCGCGCGCGCGCATCTGTTGCGCGGTGAGCTGCTGTACCAGACGGCGCAGCCGGTCGAAGCGCGGGATGCGCTGGCAACCGCGATCGCGCTCGATCCCAACCTGGCGGAAGCGCATCACCTGCTGGCCTTCATTCACGGCGAGCTGGGCGATGCGCAGCGCGCGGAAGCCGCGGCCGCGCGCGCCGCCGAGCTCAATCCCGCCTACGGACGCGCGCAAGCCAACCTCTCGCTCGACAGCCACAATGCGGCGCGCTACGAAGAGCTGGTCGGTGAGCGCAATACCCGGCCCGACGTCGCCGAAGGCGGCATGCTGGCGCACTACAACCTGGGGCTGGCGTTCCGGCAGAAGGCGCTTTACGACGAGGCACTGCGCGAGTTCCGCCTGGCCACCGAGCGTGGCGAGGACAAGCTGCTCGTCCAGCAGGCGGAAGCCGAGATGCTGCTGCTGCGCGGCGACAATGAAGCGGCCACGGCATTGTACAACGAGCTGGTGCAGGAGGAACCGAACAGTCCGAAGCTGTGGAACGAGCTGGGCGTCGCGCATCATCAGGGTGGCCGCCTCGAGAAGTCGGAAGCCGCCTACCGGCACGCCCTCGATCTCGATCCGGATTACGCCCTCGCGTGGAACAACCTGGCCGTCGTCCGTCATCACAAGGGTGACGCGCACGAATCAGAGAGCGCGTTCCGCGCCGCGCTGGCGCACGGTCGCGCCATAGCCGACGTCTGGCGTAACATGGCACTCATGCTGATGCGTACCGGGCGCACCGAGCACGCGGTGGATGCGTACAAGCGTGCGCTGGAAGCCGATCCGTCGTCCGCCATCGCCTTCGCCGGCCTGGGCATGACGTTCATGGAAGCGGGCAAGCCGGCCGAGGCGAAGTCCGCGCTGGTGCAGGCCGTCGAGCTCGATCCTCAGCTGCCCGAAGCTCGCTACCACCTCGCGTTTGCGCTTTCGGCGCTCGGCGACTACCAGGGCGCGCTACGCGAAACCAAACACGCCCTCGATCTGAACCCGTACATTCCGCAGCCGCGTTACAAGCTGCTGATCGACCTGCAATTCGAAGAGGCCAGTATCCTGGCACCAGAACTGGATACCGCGCAGCGCGTGATGGCGCCGGTGGGCGAGAGCATCGCGCAGTTCGAGTTCAACACCGAATCCCTCGACGAAGCCTTCGACGCCGCGCTGCCGAGTCCGGCCCCAGCCGCGCAGGGCGCCGCGCCGCCGTCCGCGGATGAGGGCAATGCCGAGCTGGAGGGTGCCCGCGCGCTGTTCGCGCAGGGCAAGCTGGACGCGGCCAACGAACAGGCGCAGCGCGCACTGCACAAGGGCGCGGACCGCCGCGAGTTTCTGTTGCTGCAGGGCGATATTTACGTGCGGCGGGGCCTGGTGGGCGAGGCGGTGGAGCGCTTCACCGCCGTGCTCGCGGAGGTCACGGCGCGCAGCGACGTCGGTTCGGAGGCCACGCAAAGCCTGGTGCGACGCGCGCTGTCGGGCGCGGCCGGTTGTTTCATCGAGCTGGGCCGGATGGCGGAAGCGGTCGAAGCGGCCGAGCGTTTGTGCGCCATGTCGCCGAACGATGGTGCTGCGCTGCGCTTGCTGGGGCGCGCACTGGCGCGCGTGAGCGACTATCCGCGCGCCATCCTCGTGCTCGAGCAGGCACGCAGCGCGGAAGGCGAGTCTGCGAGCCTGCTGGCCGAGCTGGGCGGCGCCTACCTGGGCGCGGAACGACTGAACGCGGCGGAGAGCGCTTTGCGCGCGGCCGTCCAGCTGGATGATTTCGCGATTGGTGCGCGCGTAATGCTGGCGCAACTGCTGGCACGCAGCAATCGGGTCGATGAAGCCGATCACGAGCTGCGCGCCGCGCTCGAGGTGCTGCCGAGTCACGGAGAAGCGGCCTTCGCGCTGGCCGGGCTGGAGCGCTCGCGGGGCCGGCTCGATGCGGCGGTCAATGTGCTGGCGGATCTGCTGACCGTGGATCCCTATCATCTCGATGCGCTGGTCAGGCTCGGCGAGCTGCTGGCCGAAAGTGGCCGGGCGGATCACGCGAAGCTCGCGTGGGAGCGCGTGTTGAGCTTCGATCCCGGTCACCAGGCGGCCATCCGCGGACTGGCTGCGCTGCCCTCGATGACTCGCCGGAACGCGGGCTGACCCGGCGATGGCCATCGAAGGACCGCTTCAGGAGCTCAGCATCCAGGACGTGCTGCAATTGCTGGATCTCGCGCACAAGACGGGGGTCCTGACGATTCGCTCCGAATCCCTCGATGACGAGGCCATCGTGCATTTCAGCAAGGGCGCCATCGTTTTTGCGGTGCGCCGCCGGTCAACACGCCGGCTGGGGCAGCTGATGATCCGGGCCGGCAAGCTGACGCAGCGCGAGCTGGACAGCGCGCTCGACTTGCAGCGTCGCGATCCAACGCGCCGACTCGCGGAGATTTTGCTGGAGATGGGCAGCATTACGGAAGAAGAGCTGGAGCGCCAGCTGCGCTTCCAGATGGAAGAAACGATTTACGAGGTCATGGCGTGGGATGAGGGGTACTTCAAGTTCGAGGAACGCGCCGAAATAGCGGCCAACCGGCTGCTGGCCCGTGTGCGCGTCGAATCGCTCCTGATGGAGGGCGCGCGGCGCATCGACGAGTGGACGCGCCTGGAATCGAAGATCCCCGGGCCGGACGCGATTCCTTCGCTCGCGCCCGGCAAGGAAGGCGAAGCATCTCCGTTGGAGCTGCGTCCGGAAGAGTGGGAGGTGCTCGCCGAGATCGATGGTGAACGCGATCTCGGCCAGATCGCCGCCGATCTCGGCCGCAGCAGCTTCGACATCGCGCGCACCGTCTACGGATTGCTCAGCGTGGGTGTCGTGCAGGTACAGGAGCGTCGCTCCACGATGTCGCAGCCCGAGGTGCAACGCGCGCTCACGCAGGTCGATCGCCTGCTCAAGGACGGCAAGCTTGAGGATGCCGAGCGCATCGCCAACGAGCTATCGGCGAACTACCCGGACGATCCGGCGCTGGAAATGATGGCCGGCCGCGTATTCGTCGCGCAGGGTCGCATGCGTGCGGCCACCGAAGCGTTCACGCGGGCGGCGAATCTCGATCCGCTGCTCGCCGATGCGCATTACATGCTCGGTATTGCGGCGCTGCGCACCGGCGAGTTGGAGCGCGCGACCACGGCGTGGGATGCATACCTGCGGTTGTCACCCAACGGCGGTAATCGCCAGATGGTTTCGCAGGCGCTCGGTCATGTACGTTCGCTCAGTCAGTTGATCGGAACGGTGAAGCAATGAAAAGTCCCGCACCCGCAGATCTGCAGCGGTGGAGTGAGGATGTCGCGCGGGATGCGGCATCGCTCGCCTTCGTGCCGCTCGCGCGCGCCTATCGCCGGCAGGGTCGACGCGAGGCGGCGTTGCGCCTGTGCCTGCGCGGTCTCGAGCACCACCCGTCGCACGTCGAAGGCCACGCACTGCTGGCGATTTTGTACTTCGAATCGGGCCAGCGCCTGAAGGCCTACGATGAGTGGTCGATGGTGCTCACGCTCGACCCCGACAACTTCGATGCCCTGCGCGGCATGGGGTTCTACTACCTGGAGCAGGACGAACATGATGCCGCGTCGCGTCATCTGGAGCGGGCCGCGGCGTTGAAGCCGAGCGACCCCGCCGTCCGCGAAGCGCTACGCATCATCCGGGAACGCCAGGGGCAGGCACCGCAGACGAAGACGGTCGAGATCGCCGCCGTCGCTGCGCCCAACACCATCGAGCCGTGGCGGCAGGAGGCCATCGGCTGGACACCCGACTCCGCCGCCACGGCGCCGGCCGCCTCGCAGACCCGCAACGGGGCGGCGGCACGCGGAGTGGCCGCGGCGACGTCGACCGATCCGGTTCGTCTTTTCGATCCCGTGCTGCGCGGCGGCCAGGTGCTGGGCGCGTTGCTGCTCGATGCCCAGGGCCTGGTGCTGGCCGGATCCCTGGGCGGCGAGCTGGGCAGGAGCGCGGAAGCACTGGGCGCCATCCTGAGCGTGGCGATCCAGGAAGCCTCGCGCACCGCGTCTCATCTCGAGCTGGGTGGCTGGAGCGGCGTGCTGCTCGAGGCCGACAGTGCCGTGCTGCACCTCGCGCCCGTACAGCACAACAAGGTCGTGCTGCTGGCGGCCCATCGTAACGCGCCCGCGGGTTGGGTGTTGCACAGCGCGCAGCAGGCGGCCGCGCTCGCTACGCGCTTCCTGGAGGCGGACCTATGAGCGACGCGTACACCGAAGCGCTCGAGCGGCTGAGCCACGTGCCCGGTGTGCGCGGCGCCCTGATCGTCGAGCGCGACGCAGGCTTGCCGGTCGTTGCGGAGCTGGCCGAAGGCGTGGACGGCAAGGCGGTCGCAGCACTCGCTGCGTCGCTGTTCAAGCGCACGACCAAAGCGGCCGATACCGCGGCCTTCGGGACATTGCGCACGCTGCAGCTCGAGGCGCACACCGGCCACGTGGTGGTCGCGAGTGGCGGCGAGCTGCTCATCATCGTCGTGGCCGAGAAGGACGCGCAGCTCGGCATGGTGCGGCTGGAAGCGCACCGCGCGGCGGAGGCTTTGCGTTGAGAAGCGAATACCTGGCCCAGCTGGTCGAGGCGCTCAAGTCGCCCATCGCGCATTTCGTGCGCGATGCGCGGGTGCGCACGACACTGCTGATCAGCAGCAGCGGCCAGGTGCTGGCGCAGCACGGCTTCACGCGCAGCTATGAAGTCATGAATGTCGCTTCGCTGGCCGCGGCGGCCCACGCGTCGGCGCGCGCGCTGGCGGAAATGACCGAGGGCCGCGGCTGGACGCACCTGCATCATGCGGGCAGGCAGCGGCAGCTGTTCCTGGCGCCCATGCGAACGCCGGTCGGCGAGCTGATCGTGGTCGCCATTTTCGATGATGACAGCTCGCTCGGGCTGGTGCAGCTGTTTTTCGACGAGCTGTCCGCGCGCGTGGCTGCGTTACCGGAGCTGCGGCGCGGCTTCGTGCACACCACGCAACAGAGCTTCGAGCGCGATCTCGAATCCGGGCTACGCAAGGTGTTGTACCCAGAAGCGAACGGTGAGGGCTGATGTCGCTGGTCAATTACAGCACGCGCGAGATTACCTGCAAGATCGTCTATTACGGACCGGGCCGGTCCGGCAAGACGACCAACCTGCAGTACATTCACGCCTACGTGCCGGAGGACAAGAAGGGGCCAATGGTTTCGCTCGCCACGGAAACCGATCGCACGCTGTTCTTCGATTTCCTGCCGCTCGATCTAGGCAGCATCTCGGGATTCCGTACGCGCATCCAGTTGTATACGGTGCCCGGGCAGGTCTACTACAACGCGACGCGCAAGCTCGTGCTGCGCGGCGCTGATGGCGTCGTATTCGTCGCGGATTCGCAGCGCGAGCAGTTCGATGAGAACATCGAGAGCCTGCGCAATCTGCACGAGAATTTGTTGGAAGAAGACATCAACGTGCGCGACTTTCCGATGGTCCTGCAGTACAACAAGCGGGATCTGCCGGGAGTCATCCCCATCCCGGAGCTGGAGGATGCGCTCAACTACCGGGGTGTGCCCGCCTACCCGGCGGCCACGATCAGCGGGGAAGGTGTTTTCGAGACGCTCAAGGGTGTCAGTCAGCTGGTATTGCAGAGCTTGTCCAAGCGCTTTCGCGCCGACGCGTCATAATGTTGGAACTCGATTCCAGGTTCACCTTTGATTCGTTCGTGGTCGGGCCCGCCAATCGCCTGGCCACGGCGGCCGCGCGTCGCGTGGCGGAGCGGCCGGGCGACGCGTACAACCCGCTATTCATCTACAGCGGCTCGGGGCTCGGCAAAACGCACCTGCTGACCGCGATCGGCCAGCATGCGCGGCGGCTGCACCCGGACCTGCCCATCGTTTACGATACCCTCGAGCATTTCATGGAGGAGGCGCTGCACGCCATCCAGCACGGGCAGCGCGATGAGCTCCGCAACCGCATCCGCGAGATCGGCCTGCTCCTGCTCGATGATGTGCAGTTCCTGGCGGGGCGGCGCAGCGCGCAGGATGAGATCATGCGCGCGCTCGACGCGCTCACTTCGCGCGGCGGTCAGCTGGTGCTGGCGAGTGACCGTCCGCCGGCCGAGATGAACGATCTCGACGACCGACTGCTCTCGCGCTTTTCGGGTGGGCTGGTCGCCGACATTGGATCGCCCGACTACGAGATGCGCGTGGCTATCGTCAAGCGCAAAGCCGATGAGCGCGGCCATTCGCTGGCCTCGGGAGTCGCCGAAGCGCTGGCCCGCGTGCAGTTCGGCAACGTGCGCGAGCTGCAAGGCGGGCTGAACCGGCTGCTGGCGGTACAGGAGCTGGATCATCGTTCGGTGACGGCCGACGAAGTCGGCAATATGTTCGGCGAGATCCGCCGGCAGGACGATTTCGGCTCGTTTCTCGATGAGATTGCCGGCACCGTGGAAATCGTGGTGGCCAGTGTGGAGCAGGAGCGCAAGCTAGCTGCGGCCATCATGCAATACGAAGCGGACGGCTACGCGACGCGCCGGCTGGAAAGCGCGCTGCAGGCGAACATCACGGAGGCCGAGGCCGAGCAGCTCATCCAGCGCTTCGATCATGATGTGCGTCGGCTGCAGGAGATCGAGCGCGAGATTGGTCAGCTCGAACCGCATGCCGCCGAGCTGCGCACCCGCGCCGAGCTGCTGCGTAATCCGGACCGCGTGCCCGACGCGGAGTCGCTGTTGCGCGATGTCACCGAGCGCAACCGTCCGTTGCCCAGCCCCCCGCCCAACCGCACGTTCGAGTCGCTGGCGCTGCCGCCCGACAGCTTCGCGGTAAAAGCGGCCCGCCGCTTCGTCGCGCAGCCGGCGCAGGAATACAATCCGCTCTTCGTGCATGGGCCGGAAGGCGCCGGCAAGACGCGCCTGCTGGCGGCCGTCGCCAACGAATACAAGCTGGGTCATGGCGGCGCGGCCATCGCGTTCCTGCATGGCAAGCAGTTCGTGCAGGATGTGATCGAGGCGCTGGAGAAGAACCGACTGGACAGCTGGCGGACGCGTTATCGCAAAGCACGCATGTTCATCCTGGATGACGTGGAAGCACTGCTTGGCACCGAGCGCGCGCAGGAAGAGCTCTTTCACCTGTTCGAGGATCTGAAACGCGCGGGCGCGCAGATGGCGTTCGGGTCGGCGCAACCGCCTTCGGCAATGAATGGCTTCGAGACACGCCTGAGCTCGCGCCTGGAAAGTGGCTTGGTCGTCGCCCTGGACCAGGCGGTGGCCGCGGCCACGGATCCTGCCGAAAACAAGACGCCCGCGGCCTGGGTCGCGACCATGGCGCAGCAGGATGATGATCAGATGCCGGTTTTCGATGACTTCTTCTTGAGCCGCGAAAAAGTCACCTGGAACTGGCCGTACCTCGAGGACTGCATCTTCGAGGAGCTGACCTGAGATGGCGATCAAGGGCAGCCTCAAGGAGGCCAGTCTGGCCGATGTCTGCCAGCTGCTCGCGCTGGGCGGCAAGACAGGGTGTCTGTCGATCGCCGATCAGTCGCGGTTCGGCCAGATCTATTTCGACCGCGGCCGCATTACGTACGCGCGTGTCGTCAACCGGCGTGACCGCATTGGCGACCTGCTGGTGCGTGACGGACAGCTCGCGCAGGAGCAGCTGAACGCGGCGCTCGAGCTGCAACGCCGAAATCCGGAAAAGAAGCTGGGCGAGATCCTGGTGCTGCGCGGTTTCATGGTCGAGCAGGACATGCATCAGTATATCCGCATCCAGATCGAAGAAGCGATCTATCATCTCTTTACGTGGTCGCGCGGCAACTTCTTCTTCGAGGCGGATGAGCGACCGGACGCCGACATCACCGTTTCCATCAATCCGGATACGCTGCTGCTGGAGGCGGCGCGGCGCGTGGACGAGTGGAGTCAGATCGAGAAGAAGATCGCATCGCTCGACCTGGTCTTCGAGATCGACCAGGAGCGGCTGGCGGGCAGCAACGTGGCGCTCACCCCCGACCAGCGTCGCACCATCGGGTTTTTTGATGGCAACCGTACGGTGCAGGAGGTGGTCGACCAGAGCGGGCTGGACGAATTCGACGTCGGCCGCGCGCTCTACGGCCTGATCCAGGCCGGCTTCGCCAGCCAGGTCGAGCGCAAGCCGATCATCGATCCGTCCCGCGGCCGCAATGCGGAGATCCTGGAGCGTCGTAACCTCGGCATCGCTTTCTACCGCGCCGGCATGTGGAGCGATGCGGCGCGTGAGTTCATGCGGGTGCTCGAGCTGAACGCTGCCGATTTCGATGCGCGCTTCCACCTCGCACTGGTATCACTGCGCGCGGAGAAATATCGCGAGGCATTGCGCCAGATGAAGGCACTGCTGGAAGAGACCGGCCCCAGCTTCGCCGTCTTCATCAACATGGCGTACGCGTTGCGCCGCCTCGGGCGGCCCAACGATGCACTGCTGGTGTTGAGCGAAGCCGATGCATTGCGTCCCAATTCGACGGCGGTCGCGCTTTCGCGCGGCGTCGCTTACCTGGAGGCCGGCGACCTGACGGCCGCACTGGGCAGCTTCAAGGAGTATCGCGAGCACGTGGTCGCCTCGCAGCAGCCGCCCGCCATCTACTTCTACTACGCGGCCCTCGCCCACGCGATTGGTGGCAATCTGAACAAGGCCGACCAGGTGATCACTGAAGGGCTGGGCGCGCACGGCGCCAAGCCACCGTTGCTGCTGCTGGCCGGCGCGATCTCGGAGCGGCGCGGCGAGTACTCGCTGGCGGAACGCTATTACCGGCAGGTCACCGACGAAGACAGTCACCTGGTGCACGCGCACAAGAACCTGGGCGACGTCGCTTATAAGCGCTCGGCGATCCAGGAAGCGGCCGAGCATTACAAGCGGGTCATCGCCATGGATCCCGAGTTTGGCGATGATGTCTATGCCAAGCTGGGCAACATTGCCTACAAGCAGCAGCTGCGCGAGGATGCGGTGCGGTACTGGCAGAAGTCCCTGGAGCTCAACCCCGACAACCAGGTCGTCCGCAACAATCTCGACATTGTAGCAGGCGCGGTGGTGTGACGGAGCCGCGGCGCGGTTACTCGCTGCCGCTCGCGCAGGGCGAGCTCAGCGAGAAGGATGCACAGGAGCTGCAGTTGCTCAAGGAGCAGATCCGCCGCGACGTTGGGTTCTACTGCGACGGTTACAAGGAGCATTGCCTGCGCCGGCGCATCGCAGTGCGCATGCGGGCGCGCGGGCTGCACACCTACGCCGACTACGCGGCCCTGCTGCAGACGGACGCGCAGGAATACCAGAAACTGCGCGACGCCGTCACCATCAACGTCAGCAAGTTCTATCGCAATCCAGAGGTCTGGCGGGTCCTCGAGCACAAGGTGCTGCCCGGCCTGTTCGCGGCCGAACGCGTCGTTCGCATCTGGAGCGCCGGCTGCGCCGGAGGCGAGGAGCCCTATACCATCGCGATGCTGCTGCGGGAGTACGCGGCGCGCACGGCACAGACCGAAGCGCTGGCCCGCTTCGATGTGCTGGGCACGGACATCGACCGCGCCAGCCTGGAAACGGCGCAGCGCGGCGAGTACGGCGCGTTCGCCTTCACCGACATTGCCGCGGACGTGCGTCAGACCTGGTTCGAGCCGCCCGCCTACACGAAGCTGGTGCCCTCCATCCGGCAGAGCGTACGCTTCGAGCAGCGCGATCTGATCACTTCGGACTTCAGCAGCGGCTACGACCTCATTTTCTGCCGCAACGTGGTCATTTATTTCGAGCGCGCCGTCCAGGATGCGCTGTTCGCCAAGTTCCATCAGGCCCTGGCGCCCGGTGGCTTCCTCGTGCTCGGCAAAGTGGAAACGCTGTTCGCGCGCAGTGCCGCCCTTTTTGCGCCGGTGGCACAGCGCGAGCGGATTTTCAGCAAGCGATGAACGACGAGCCGCGCATCCACGTCAAGATCGGCGAGATCAAGGTGGCGCGGGAGTGCGGCCAGCTGTATACGATCGGGCTGGGCTCCTGCATTGCGGTGGCGCTCTATGATCCCAAGGCGCGTATTGCCGGGCTCGCCCACGTCATGTTGCCGCAACCGACGTCGCGCGTGCAGACGCCCGGCCGCGCGGCGCCCACCGCCATCCCGGAGCTGCTGCGCATCATGGAAGCGGCCGGCGCGCGCCGGCGCGGCATGTATGCGCGCATTGCGGGCGGCGCCGCGATGTTCGGCTCGGTACTGCCCGCCGAAGGATTGCGGCTGGGCGAGCGGAACATCGAAGCGGTGCGCGCCGCGCTGCGCGCCGCCGCCCTTCCGCTGCGCGCGGAAGATGTGGGCGGCACCTTCGGTCGCTCGCTGTACTTCCAGGCCGCGGATGGCCGCATCATGGTCCGCGCCGTGAAGCGTGATGATGTCATACTCTGACGCGCACGCGCGCAGCGCGATCGGCATTGCGGCGTCAACCGGCGGCCCGCGCGCGTTGAGCGAGATTCTGGCCCGCCTGCCCGGCGGGCTGCCTGGTGCGCTGCTCATCGTACAGCACATGCCCGCCGGCTTTACCAGGTCGTTCGCGGAGCGCCTGGAGGCTTTGAGTGAGCTGCCCGTCGTCGAGGCAGAAGCCGGACAGCTCGTACGCGCAGGCTGCGCGTATGTCGCGCCCGCGGGCGTGCACATGGCGCTACGTGCGTCGCCCGAGGGGATTGTCATCACGCTGGAGGACGGGGAAGCCGTCTGGGGCGTCAAACCGGCGGCCGACGTGCTCTTTCAGTCCATTGCCGAGCACTACGGCGTGGCCGGTGGCGGCGTGGTACTGACCGGCATGGGGCGGGACGGTGCCAGCGGGCTGCGCGCCATACGCAATGCGGGCGGCTGGACCGCGGTGCAGGACTCCTCATCGTCGGTGATCTACGGGATGCCGCGCCACGCGGCCGAGCATGCGGATGAGCATTATCCGCTCGAACAGATCGCGGAAGCCATCGCGCAGAACACCGTGATGCTCGCGCGCAAGCGGCGGCGCTAATGGATTACGTGGTCTTCAGCACGGAAGCCGAGCGGTTCGGTCTGCCCGCAGATTGCGTGGCCGAGGTGCTGGACGACATTCGCGTGCGTCACCTGGCCGGGTTGCCGGCGCACGTGGCCGGCGTAGTCCTGCACCGTGGCCGCTGGTTGCCGGCCATCGATGCCGCCGTGCGGCTCGGACTGCCCGGACGGAAGCAGCGCGCGAGCGCGCTGATCGTCAAGCGCGGCGGCGGCCGCTTCGTCCTGCTCGCCGACACGGTCGTCGGCATCCGGAGCTGGCCGGCAACGAGCGACGCGGTCCGGACGGACGCCGGGCTGGTGACACCGATCGATCCGGAATCGCTGTTCCAGAACGAGCTCGCATTCAGTGCAGAGGAGGAAACCATGGCACCGGTCACCAGCACCACGACGATTGTGGTTTTCCGCCTGGGCGGCGACCTGTTCGGCGCGGACATCAGCAGCGTGGTGGAAGTGCTCGAGTACCGGCCGCCTGTGCGCATGCCCGGAGCGCCCGCTTTCCTGGAGGGTGTCATCTATCTGCGTGAGGATATCCTCCCGGTCATCGACCTGCGCAAGCGCATGGAGGTGCCGGCGGCTACCCCGACGTTGGACACACGGTACCTGATCGTGCTGATTGATGCGGAACGCGTGGCGATTCTGGTCGATGCGGTAGTCGAAGTCGCGCACTTGTCCGGCAATTCGCTGACCGCGCCGCCCGCCTTCTTTCGTGGGATAGCCGCCGAATACCTGCATGGCCTGGCACGCATGGGCGACCGAGTAGTCATTGCGCTCGAGCTGGAGCGGATTCTCTCTTCGGAAGAACGGATCACGCTGCTGCGCGCCGATTACCGCACGGAAACCGCCGAGGCGGACGAGTTCGTTAGCACCGTGGAAGACGATGTCGCCCGCGCGCGCAAAAAGAAACGGAGATAGAGCACACGAAGAAAGGGCGTGGCCGGACGACGCAGACATTCGTGCTGGCGTGGCTGCTGCTATGTGGCTGCGCGGGGGCGGCGTGGGCGGCGCAACTCGCCCGCCTGCGGTACCGTGAGTACATCGTGGATTTTCCGGCGGACCGCCCGCGCCTGGGAAGCCGCCTCGTGGATATGCTGCGCGCCGCGCCACCACTCCCAGGTTTGCCGCGCGAGGCACCCGGTTTTGGCCAGACCATCCACATCATCCTGGCGCGCAGCGATGCCCATTTCGATTCCATCACAGGCGGCGCGATCCCCGAGTGGGGCGCGGGCGTCGCCGATCCGGAGAACGGCATCATCGTCCTTCCCGGCTACGGCGGTGGGCGGGCGGCCACCAGCAATCCGCAGCGTGTCCTGCGTCACGAGCTCGCGCATGTCGCACTGCACCGGTACCTCGCACCATCTCGTATCCCGCGCTGGTTCACCGAAGGCTACGCCACCTGGGCGGCCGGTGAGCTGGATATGGAAGGCGAGTGGCGGCTGCGACTCGCTTTCGCGACGCGCAGTGCGCCGCCCCTCGACTCGCTCGAGCTCGGCTGGCCGCGCCTGACCGAAGATGCGCGCACCGCGTACCTGCTATCGGCCAGCATTGTGGGCTACCTGGTGCGCTCCAGCGGGGTGGCCGGGCTCGAGCTGTTCCTCGCACGCTGGCACAGCGGCCGGAACATGGATCAGGCGCTGGCCGCGACGTACGGCATGTCCGTGGACCAGCTGGAGACCTATTGGCGCCGCGACGTACGCAAGCGCTACGGCTGGCTGGCCGTGCTCACGCAATCAGCGGTGTTCATGGCGGGCGCCTCCCTCGTGCTGATCGTCCTGTTCGCCATCCGGCGACGCCGCGACCGCCGCAAGCTCGCGGTCCTCAAAGCGTCAGAGCCGCCCGACGCACCAGCCTATTGGAACGAAGATGAAAACGCGGTTGACGACGTGGACCGGAGGGACGACCTTTAACCCATGGCGCAACGCACTCGCACACGTACGACGGCGACGGCTTCGGCGGCCACCCCGAATCCGGCTTCGCTGCGCTTTTCCGCCATCAACGGCATACTGCTGGCCGCCGGTCTCGCCTCGATTGTCGCGGGGTACGCGCTCCTTGCCCGCGGCAGCAACGTCCTGGCGCCCGTGCTGCTCGTGCTGGGCTACGCCGTCCTGATCCCTCTCGGCATCATTCGCTGATTCCACACGCCTAGCGGTTGTGGCACCGCCTGGGGATCTGCTGGCGGGGTGCCCTTTTGTTGCACCCGCGCAACCTCGCGGCGGAGGGAGTGCCGTACGTGTTCCACAATGCCGGGGCGCCTTTCTCGAGGTCGGGCTTGCACGCCCCGCGCGGGACCGACGTCAGAACCCCGGATTGCGGTGAAAATCGACGCATCTCGACGAACGTTGTAGTCGATTGCAGCACCTGCAGAAATCGGTAAGTTCTTGTGCGGTACTGGCACCGCTGTTGCCCTGCTGGAAGCCGCTTTCGATTCCAACAACCCAACCGACAATGTCAGACCGCCCGACGCATATCCTGGGTATTTCGGCGTTTTATCACGACAGCGCGGCGTGCCTGCTCCGCGATGGTGAAATCGTCGCGGCCGCGCAGGAAGAGCGCTTCACCCGCAAGAAGGGCGACGCCAGCCTGCCGGTCAGGGCCGTGGAATTCTGTCTGGCCCGGGCGGGCATTGGCATCGACGACGTCGATTATGTCGGCTTCTACGACAAACCGTTGTTGAAATTCGAGCGCATCCTCGAGACGTATCTGGGCGTCGCGCCGCGCGGTGTGCGGCAGTTCCTGAAGGCCGGCCCGGTGTGGATCAAGGAGAAGCTGTTCACCGACGATCACATCCGCCGGGGCCTGGGCTTCAAGGGGCAAGTCCTCTACTCGGAGCACCACGAATCGCATGCCGCGAGTGCCTTTTTCCCCTCGCCGTTCGAGGAGGCCGCGATCCTGACCATGGACGGCGTCGGGGAGTGGGCCACAGCGTCGATCGGGAGGGGGCGCGGCAACGATATCGAGATCCTGCGTGAGCTACGCTGGCCCGATTCGCTGGGGCTGCTTTACTCCGCGTTTACGTACTACACCGGCTTCAAGGTCAACTCGGGCGAGTACAAGGTGATGGGGCTGGCGCCCTATGGTGAGCCGAAATACGTGCCGCTCATCCTCGACGAGCTCATGGACCTGCGCGAGGACGGTTCGTTCCGGCTGAACCAGAAATATTTCAATTACACGACCGGCCTGGAGATGGTGAATGGCGCGTTCAGCGCCCTGTTTGGCGGGCCGCCGCGTGAGCCGGAGACGCCGCTCACGCAACGGGAAATGGACCTCGCGCGCTCCGTCCAGGACGTGTGCGAGGAAGTGATGCTGCGGATGGCGCGCACGGCGCATCGTGAAACCGGTTCCCGACAGGTTTGTCTGGCCGGTGGTGTCGCGCTGAACTGCGTGGGCAACGGCCGGCTGTTGCGCGAAGGTCCGTTCGAGCGAATCTGGATCCAGCCTGCGGCGGGCGATGCCGGCGGCGCGCTGGGTGTCGCCCAGCTGATTTGGCATCGGCATCTGGAGGGCCCGCGCGAGGTGTCCGGTAGCCGCGACAGCATGCAGGGCGCGTATCTCGGGCCGAGCTTCGAGCCGGAGGAGATCGCGGCGTGGCTCCGGCAACGCGGCGCCCCGTACCGCGAGTTGGGCAGGGAAGAGCTGCTGGCCGAAGTGGCGCGGCTGCTGGCCGAAGAAAAAGTGATTGGCTGGTTCGACGGCCGCATGGAATTCGGGCCGCGCGCATTGGGAGCGCGCAGTATCCTGGGCGATCCGCGCAGCGCACGCA
>CBJLQC010000005.1:0-17680 GCA_966424955.1 uncultured bacterium
GCCGCGGAGCCCAGCTGAAGCGCGTCGTTGTCGAGACTGTAGGAGAGCGCGCCCGCGGGACGGTTGTTGCCGCGCGCGCTGGTCATGGCCACGCGCCCGCCGGCGAACCCGCCGCGTGACGCGTCGAAGGTGCTGGTCGTAACGCTCGTGCGGCGCACTCCTTCCTGCGGCACCTGCAACCCGCTCTCCCCGAGCACCATCCCGTCGAGCACGAATTGGTTGAGCAGGTCGCTCATGCCGGCCACCGAAAAGCCGGCGCGTCCGCTCAGCGAATCCAGCTCGGTAGCGACGACGCCGGTCGCCAGCAGTGCAACCGTGTTCGGATCGAGGTCCGGCAGCGGCAGCCGGTTCAGCATGTCCTGCGTCAGCTCCGTCGTCTGCTCACCGGCGCGTCCCTGCGTCGGGGCCGGCCGCCGCGCGGTGGCCGTGATCCCTTCCAACTCGATCGCCTGCGTAGCCATCGTCACGTTCGCGACCAACAATTCTTCATTGCCTTCGCGCACGAGCGAACGGACTACGTCGGCCTTGCCGATGAAGGACACGCGCACCAGGTAGCGGCCGCCGCCGTCCGGGAAGTTTATCATGAACCGGCCGTTGCGATCGGTCAGTATCGAGCGGGAAATCTCCGTCTCTGCGGAAATGGCCTCGACGCGCGCACCGACGACCGGCTGTCCTTCGTCATCGACCACGCGCCCGGTAATCACATCGGCTTCCTGCGCGACGGCCGCCGCGGGCACCAGCAGGCAGGCGAGGAGAATGCAGAATTTTCGTATCATCCAAGATAAGACCCGCCGGGCAGGCGAAACGTTAACGGGTCGGTGGCGCCGTCCTGACGATCGCGGTGACGAGGAACTGTCGGCCCAGCACACGCCAGGCGACCGGAAGGGCGAGGTATAGCCGGAGCAGCGCGGGCGGATACTCCGGAGCGTTCACCATCGTGTAGGGAAGGAAGCGCGGAAGTACGGTCTCGATCTCGAACCCGCGGTTGCGCAGCCCCTCGCTCAACGATTGCTCGGTGAGGGGCAGGTAGTGGTCCCAGAAATCCCAGTACGCGCCGGGGAGATACTTGATGTTCGGTCCGAGCGCGATCAGCCGGCCGCCCGGCTTCAGGCAGCGTTGCGCCTGCTCGAGCGTCAGACCGAGCGTTTCCTTGTTCGGCAGGTGTTCGAAGAAATTGCTCGTGAACACGACGTCGAGCGTCTCGTCCGCGAGCGGCCAGGGCTCCGAGCAGTCCTGCTCGATGAAAGACACTTCCGGCGCCAGCAGTTCGGCCGTGGCCGGGTTCAAGTCCATGCCAAATTTCTGACCGCAGCTCACCTGGTTGATGAATTCGCCATACCCGCAGCCGAGATCGAGGACGGCACCATCCGCCGGTACGAACTTCTGGAAGAAGTGCCGAATCAGAACCTGCCAGACGCGCGCGCGGTACGATTCGCGTCCGGCAAAGCGCTGGGTGTAGATCGTCGTGAGCTGCTTCGAGTATTCGGTCATGTGCGAGCTGGTTGGGGATCGGCCTGGTCCCGTTGCGGGATGGTCAGCACAAAGGTTGCGCCGGGACCATCAGAATCCGCAACTCTGAGATCGCCGCCCAGGACGCGCGCCACCCGCCGGGCAATCGCCAAACCGAGCCCGTGGCCTTTCATGTCCTGGTCCTCGAGGCGCGTGAATTCGTCAAAAATCACCTCGCGTTGTGCGGGTGGGATGCCGGGGCCGTTGTCGGAAACCCGGATCGCGACCGCCCGCCCGCGCATGCCGAACATGCCGCCAGCGTCCGCCTGCACAACGACTCGCCCCGGAGCGGGCGTGTACTTGATGGCGTTCGAAATAAGGTTCTCGAGTACCTGGCGTACGCGCATGGGGTCGGTGTAGACGTTCAGATCCGGACTGCCGTCGACGTAGCTCAGCACGTGCCCGGCGCTTTCGGCGGCCGCCCGGTGATCTTCGACGATCTCTCGCAGCAGCTGGCTGAGGTCGGTGTGCACGCGTTGCACGGAAATACCGCCGCTGTCGGCACGGGCCAGGTCGAGCAGATCCGAGATGATGGCCAGCGCTGCATCGATCGAGCGCTGCATGCCCCTGACCAGTTTCTGCTGCTCCGCGCCGAGCGTTCCCTTGATGCCCATCTCGAGCAGCTCCGCGTAGCCCTTGGCCGCGCCGAGCGGGTTCTTGACGTCGTGCGTGATGCCTTGCAGCAAACGCGTGCGCGCTTGCGCGGCGCGCGCCGACTCGGCGAGCACCGCCGCCGTCTGACGGCGACGCCGCTCGCTCTCCTCGGCCAGTCTGCGCATCCGGAACACCAGTGCGCCGACCGCGGCGGCCGCCAGCAAGGCGAGGGCGCCGGAAGCGAAGGTGAGCACCAGGCCAATCCGCTCATAACGCGTAATTTCGCTGCGAATCAGCCGCGTCTGACTCACGATGGCCGAATCGAGCTCACCGGTGGCCAGGAGTACGTCATTGAACAGCGTCTCCAGCTCAGCGGTTTGAATGAAACGGATCGCTTCCGTTCCCCGCTGAATGACCTGGTCATCCTGCGTTTCGCGGTGCCAGAACTCGGCGAGCGCCCGCGCCCGCTCGAAATGCCCGTTCACCGCTGCACCCAGCTGGCGGGCCAACGGTGCGAGCTGCTCGAAATCGCTGCGTTCCTGCGCGCGCGCAGTGAGAAAATCCTGGGCATGCTGTGGCTCGCCCGTGCGCGCGTAATCGCTCAACGCGGCTCGCTCGCGCACCAGGTCGAATCGCAAACCCATGAGCAGCGTGCGCGCCGGTTCGGACGCCTCGATGGCTTCGCGGCGCAGATTGACACGGTGCTGCACGAGCACCGGAATCAGCACGAGCGCGGCAAGCGTGGCGATGATGAAGGCCCAGGCCGCGCCCCACACCCAGCGGCTGTCCGGCGAGCTTCCCGCGCGCAGATCGATACGACCGTTCATTCCATCCTGTCTCGTGCAACCCGCAGTCCACCGCGGGACCACGCGGAATGTCCCTTGCAGCCCCGGCGGCGACCGTTCTCAAAGGAGCCCATCGTCATGACTACACGGCTACTCTCGAAGCTGGTCGTCGAACAGCTGTCCCGTCGCCGCTTTCTCGCCGGGATCGGCGCGGCCGCGGCAGTTGCTTCCTGCCAGCGCGAGCCGGACAGGACCACGCGGCGTACCGAGGGGGAAACTGGCGACAGCGTCGACGCGCCACTCAACAGCAGCAGCCGCCTGGATACCGCGCTCGTGCGTGGCCGGCAGCAGGCTGGATCCATCACCCCGGACGTACGTGCCGCGAGCACGATCCCGTTCCGTCGCTGGGATCCGGTCTTGCCGCCCGTGCGCGAGGAAACCGTGCACCGCATCCATTGGCGTGCGCGCGAGGTACCGGTCCGCGTTTCCGACAGCCTGGTGATCGGCGCGTGGACTTTCGAAGGCGATGTGCCCGGCCCCACGCTGCACGTCCGCGAAGGCGACACCGTCGAGTTCACGCTGACCAACGAGGGCGCGATGCCGCACTCGATGGACTTCCACGCCGCGCAAGTCAATCCCAAGGAAGCGTTCCGCTCCGTCGCAAAGGGGCAGTCCGTTCAATTCACCTTCCGCCCACGTTTTGCCGGCGCCTTCATGTATCACTGCGGCACCGGCCCGGTGCTCATGCACATCGGCTCCGGCATGTACGGCGCGATCATCGTATCACCGCGCCGGCCACTGCCCGAAGCAAAAGAATTCGTGCTCGTACAGAGCGAGTATTATACGGGACAGCCGCAAGGCGGTATCTCGCCGCTCGATTATCGCAGGATGACGACGACCCTGCCCGATTACGTCGTCTTCAACGGCCGTCCCGATCAGTATGTCAAAGAGCCCATCCGCGTTAAGGTCGGCGACCGCGTGCGCTTCTGGGTAGTCGCCGCCGGACCCACGCATCCGTGCAACTTCCACGTCGTCGGCGAACAATTCGACAGCGTATGGCTGGGTGCGCCACCCGACAATCCGTTGCGCGGCGTGCAGACGTTCAGCGTGCCGCCCGGCGGCGGCATGGTATTCGACATCCTCGCCGACATACCCGGCGAATTTCCGTTCGTCAATCACGGCTTCGGGCACGGTCAGAAAGGTGCCATCGGCTTTTTGGTCGTCGAGGAATAACACCCCAACGGCGGCGGCCGGCGCACCGCCGGCCGCACAGTGACGCGCGACCGTGGCTCTTTCCCCCACGTGCCTGTAGTCCGCATCCTGACAGACGGGGCGCTGCCAATTCCGCACCTTTATATGCGAAATAGGAGGCGTCATGAGTACTACCACGAAGCAAATCGAGCCGACCATGACGGTGAACGAAGTGGTGCGGCTTTATCCGAACAGCATTCCGGTATTCAACGAGTATGGCATTGACACTTGCTGCGGCGGCGGGGTCCCGCTGGCGGTAGCGGTGCAGCGCGACAACGTCGACCTCGCGGCGCTGATCGCGCGTTTGCAGCAGGTGAGCGAGCCGGCGTGAAGCAGTTGAGTGATTGGGCGGGGGAGCGCGCGGATCGTTACGCTACCGCGCTGCTGTATGACAGCGCGGAGTGCCGGCTGGTCGCTTTCACACTGGGCGCGGATCAGCAGGTGGCGGTGCATACCAGCGATTCCGCCGTGCTGTGCACGGTGGTGAGCGGCAGTGGGTCGTTCAGTGGTGCCGATGGCGAGGTTTCGCTGCAGCCGGGACAGTCGGTGCAGTATGCGCCGCGCGAGCCGCACGGCATGATCGCGGGAGGGGCGGGGATGCGCTTCCTGGCGGTCATCACGCCGGGTCCGAGCGCCGCGCGCGGATCATGACGGACGTGAGTGCGGCGCGCGCGACGCCGTTCTGGTTGCCGGCTTCACATTTCGCGGCGGGACTGATCAGCCTCACGGCCGCGGCGTTGTTGCTGCCCACCGCGGTGACGGACCTGGCGGCGGGGCGTTTTCTGCAACCGCGTGTGGTGGCGATCACGCACCTGATTACGCTGGGCTGGCTGACGGTTTCGATCATGGGCGCATTGTGCCAGCTGTTTCCGGTCGTGCTGGGCACGCCGCTGCGGTGGGTGAAGCTGTCAGCATTCACGCTTGCGCTGTTTCTGCCGGGTGTGTGGGTGTTCGCCGGTGCGATGATCGTCGGCGATTCACGACTGGTCATTGCGGGCGCGGTGGTTTTCGCGAGTGCGCTCGTCCTGTTTCTGGTCAACGCGGTCGCGACGCTGTGGCGGGTCAGGAGCAAACGCGACTTCACGTGGTGGACCTTGGCCGGCGCGTTTTTCTTCCTGGCCGCGACCATCACGTTTGGCATTTCGCTGGCCATCAATCTCAGCTCCGCGCATCTGGAAGACCGCCTGACCGCGCTGGCCGTGCACGTACACGTGGCGCTGGGCGGTTGGGTGTTGCTGGTCATCATGGCGGTTGGCCGGCGGCTGCTGCCGATGTTCCTGCTCAGCCATGGCACGCATGAGCGGCCGCTGCGCGCCGGCGCGATCGCGGCGAGTTTGGGCGCCATGCTGCTGAGCCTCTTCCACGGCTTCATGACGCGACCCGTGTTCGTGGCCGGTGTGTTGTTGCTGGCGGCAGGCACCGCGGCGCTCGTGATTCAGGTGGTGGGCTATCTGCGTAAGCGCCATCGTCCGCAACTGGATGCGGGCTTGCGGCTGGTGCTGGCCGGCGGCGTGCTGGTCGTGGTCGCAATCGTGCTCGGCATCACGGTGCTGGCCGCCGCGCTACCCATGCGCGTCGTGGCGGCGTACGGCGTCGCGGTGGTGGGCGGGTTTACGCTCTTCGTAGCCGGCCACTACTACAAGATCCTGCCGTTTCTGTTGTGGAATCACCGTTACGCGCCGCTGGTCGGCAAACGGCCGCTCCCAAAAGTAGCCGAGCTGTTCAATGCGCGGCTGGCAAGCACGGCCGGCGCGGCGAGCACGGCCGGCATGTTCCTGATCATGGCCGGCACACTGGCGCAATCGCACGTCACGATCCTGCTGGCAACGCTGCTCTTCGCGGCCGGCGTGCTGATCGAGACGGCGCAGCTACTGAAACTGTTGCAAACGAGGCCCGCATGAGTACCACGACATCAGCCGAGCTGCACGATGCCCTGCGCGCGGTGATCGACCCGGAGGTCGGACTCGACATCGTGACGATGGGTCTGGTTTACGACGTCGAAGTGGACAATGGCCAGGCGTTCATCACGCACACACTGACGACGCCCGGCTGTCCGCTGGAGCGCTACATCACGGAAGCGATCCGCGGGGTCGCTTTCGCGCAGCCCGGCATTACCGATGTGACGACGCGCCTGGTGTGGGAGCCGCGCTGGTCGCCCGAGCTCATGAAGGAGGCAAGATGAACCTGGAGAAGCTGAAGGCGGCGGCCGCGCGCAAGTCCGAGTATGCGCCCAGTGAGCTGCCACCCGAGTTTGCAGCGGTGGATGCGGCGCGGATCGTCGATCTCGATGTACGCGATGACCTGCGCCGCGGCGCGGAGCCGTTCAGCATCATCATGCAGTCGCAGGCGAGCGTAAGCGAAGGTGGCATCTTGCGTGTGCGCGCGATCTTCGAACCCGTCCCGCTCTATCACGTACTGGGGCGGCAGGGCTTCACGCACTGGACCGAGCGCCTGGCGGATGACGACTGGCGCGTCTGGTTCCTGCGGGGCGGCGCGGCTGCACCGGCGGGGACTGAGCAGGCAGGAGACAAGAGCGCGAGCGCCGGCGACGAAATGGTGGTCCTGGACGTGCGCGGGCTCGAGCCACCGGAGCCGATGGTGCGCACGCTGGAAGCGCTGGAGCAGCTGCCCGAGGGCAAGGCGCTGCTGCAAATCAACGCGCGCGTGCCGCAGATGCTGCTCCCACTGCTGGCCGATCGCGGCTTCGCATACGAGCTGATGAGTGAAACCCCCAACGAAGTGCGCGGGCTGATCCGGCGCACGAACCGCAAAGGATAAAACATGTCGAATACCACCACGCGCGAGCTGGATGTGCGGGTCATACCGCCGCGCGAGAAGCATCCGGCCATCTTCAAGACCTTCGATGCGCTGCAGCCCGGCGAGGAGTTCGTGTTGATCAACGATCACGATCCCTTCCCGCTGCGTTACCAGTTCGAGGCGGAGCGCGCCAACCAGTTCAAGTGGGAGTATGCGGAGAGCGGGCCGGTCGTCTGGCGTGTCCGCATCGGCAAGGTAGCCGGCCAATGATCATCGCCGTGAGCTCGCATGCGGCGCCGCGGGCCAGCCTCCAGGAGCTGATCGACGGCTGTGCGCGGCGGGGCATTTACGCGCTGCACCTGGCGCAGGGACATGCCCACGGCGTTCGTCTGCAGTCCAGCTCGGAGGAGCTTGCGGACGTCGCGCAGGCGCTGGCGCGCGCGGGCGTGCGCATCGCCGTCATGGAGATCGACTGCCTGTGCGAGCACGATGCGGAGCGCGCCGCCGAGGTGTGCGCGTTCTTCGGCGCGCGCCTGATGACGGCCTGCACCTCGTGCGTGGATGTGAACGCGGCCACCGAGAACGTGGACGAAGCCGTGGCCGCGCGGTTCGACGGGTCCGTGGACCTGATCGTGCTGCGGGGTGGTGGTCCGGAAGCGGCGCAACACGAGGGGCGTGGCATCGGCGCGCTCATGGCGCGCCTTGCGCTGGCGGACTACCGCGGCGTGCTCACGCTCGCGCCCAGCGGCAGTGCTGTGCTGCCGGTGTGGCGCACGTGGCTGCACCACGGCCGGAACTGGGGCTGCGGCAGCAAGACCGCGGACCCGTCGCTGGTGCAGCTGGCAGGAGCACAGGCATGAGCACCATGACACGTGTGGATGTGCGGGCGACGCCGCCGATGCATCGCTTCGAGCAGATCATGGGCGCCTACGACGCGCTCGCGCCGGGTGAGGCCATGCACCTGATCGTGGACCATGATCCGAAATGCATGTACTACACGCTGCGCGCGACGCGTGGCGAAGCAGCGTTCGGCTTCGAGTACCTGGAGGACGGCCCCGAGACCTGGCAGGTGGTGGTAACCAGGAAGTCGGCCGGCTAGACCGTTTCGGAACCACGGCCCCGCCTTGTAGTATGCGAGGCCGTGGGACCGACACCGCAAAGAACCGAACCGCTGGATGATGCGACGCGCGCGCTGATGCTGCGTCGCATGAAGCGCGTCGCCACCGGATTGCTGCTGGTGGCTACCGCCATTTTCATCATCACCCACCTGCTCGAGCCGCGCTTTCCCTGGATAGCCTTCGTACGCGCCACCGCGGAAGCCGCCATGATCGGCGGCCTCGCCGACTGGTTCGCGGTGACCGCGCTGTTCCGTCACCCGCTCGGCATTCCGATCCCGCACACCGCGATCGTGCCGCGTCACAAGGACCGCGTCGGCCGCATTCTCGCCGTCTTTCTGCAACGTCATTTCCTGTCCGCGGAGGTCGTGGGAGAAAAGCTCCGCTCGGCGCGCATCGCAGGAAACCTGGCCGACTGGCTGGTGCATCCCGATAACGCGCGGACGGTAGCGCGCCAGGCCGCGGTCGCGCTGTCGGCAGGCGCCAAAGCGACGCAGACGGAAGCCGTCCAGGACATGATCGAGCACGCCGTCGCGCGCAAGGTGAGAAAGACGCCGGTCGCGCCGCTGCTGGGGCGCGCGCTCACCGTGGTGATCGAGGACGACCGGCACCAGGAGCTGTTCGACGAGGCGATGCGGTTGATCGGCCGCGCGGTGCGCGACAACCGGCAGTTCGTGCGCGACCGCATCGATCGCGAAACACCGTGGTGGGTGCCCGAGCAGATCGATGAGAAGCTGACCGAGAAGATCGTCGATTCCATCGATCGTACCGTACAGGACGTGCACAACGATCCCGAGCACCCCATGCGCGCGCGGTTCGACACGGCGCTCAAAAACTTCATCGAACGCTTGCAGAACGACGAGCGCGCCATCGCCAAAGCCGAGGCCATGAAGCAGGACTTCCTGAACGACGAGGTCATGCGCAACCTGGGCGGGGCGATCTGGCAGGACATCAACGAAGCGCTCTCGCGCGTCGCGGAACGGGAGGAAGGCGCCGGCATGGATGCCATTACCCGGGCGCTGGTTGCCTTCGGGCGGGCCGTACAGGAGGACGAGGCGCTGATGGCCAAGGTCGACAACTGGATCGTCGGCGTCGCATCCCAGTTAGTGGAGCGCTACCGCGAGGAGGTGGGCGAGCTGATCACCGATACGGTGGCCAAGTGGGATCCGCAGGCGACGTCGCAGCGCATCGAGCTCGCGGTCGGCCGCGACCTGCAGTTCATCCGGATCAACGGCACGCTGGTTGGCGGGCTGGCCGGACTGATTATTTATATGCTGAGCCGGCTGTTCTGACCGAACGGGGGCAGACCCCACAATTTAGTTTTGGCCCAAACAGCCAGTGACTGCACGCACAGTCTATCTGCCGATGGGAACAAAGTAGCGGCCTCGATTTTCGGACTGCCCATCAGCGGCCACCCGCAGCGCGCCTGGCTGGCATGCGCGGTGATCTCCTATGTCAACGTCTTTTCAAGCGCTTAGCCTGGGTTGTCGGGCCACACGGCGGGAGGGGTGGCTTGCGCAGTACCGGGGCGGGCGCGGAGAATGCACATCGCGTCCCCCGCATTTGACATATTCCGTTACATTCGACGACGAACCAGGGCGCAAGCGACGGGCTTATGGCGACCAAATACAATTCGGCTTACCGCGTCAGTGCCATACTCCGGGCCATGGCTCAGAGAGAGCGCGGCCCGGTCATGGATCAGTGGGCAGCGGTCTTCGGCGTCGATGAGCCCGATGCCGGGCTGCGCTCCATCACGGTCGCGCGGCTGGTCGGTCTGCTACGCGAGCAGATCGACATCGTGCAGCACCAGCTGAACGCGGGCGGCTATTCCGAAAACACCTATGGTGCGCAGCTCGCCACCGCGCGCGCGGTCGTGACGGCGGAGAATCTGAGCACGGAGTGGTCGGACCTGCGCGCGCAGCTCACGCCCGACGTCGTGCACACCTTCCTGATTTTCTCGGAGACACTACCGGTCAAGGAAACGCAGCTCTCGAGCGAGGAAATGGAGACCTTCAGCAAGCTGTACAAGGAGGTCGCCCACCAGATCGAGGACGGCTACATCCCGCGGCCGGTGAAAGGTTTCCTCAAGCAGCAGATGCGGACCATCGCGAACGGCGTGCGCGAATATCACGTGCAAGGCATACAAGGCTTCCAGCGCGCCAGTCTCGAGTGCGCACTGCAGGCCATCCATCGGCCCGCGGAAGTCGACAATCACCCCGAATCCGAACCGGTCGTGGGGGTGACCAGGCTGCTGAAAAGGCTCAAGCAGTACGGCTCGATGGATCTCAGCACCGAGCAGATGCTGACTATGGGCGAGGAAGTCGCCGAAACGATCGGCGATCCGTGGCCGGGCTGGGCGTGGTATGAGCGGGTGGGCGCTTGAACGGATAAACTGCGCAACGAATAACTGCGCAAATCACAGGCGATAACGATACGGCGGCATGAGGAGTGATCCTTATGCCGCCGTAGTCGTTGTGTCGAGCTCGGTGCGCTGTGCGGCTTATGCCTTACTGCACGGTTGCACCGTAGGAGTAGGGGACTTCGGCGCCAAATGTAGCGGCGATGTTGGGCACGAGCACCACCTTGGACCAGCGCGTGCCGAAGTTGGCGATGCTGATGGTGCCGGCCGCGCCGCCATCGAGCGAAATCGGATAGACGACATCGGGACCCCCCGCCTTGGGCGTGGCGACGACGTAGGTCCGCCAGGCAAAGCCATCCGTGCCATCGAACGTGATGTTGATGGTACCCGCTTGTGAGGGAGTGAATTCCACGAAGTTCGCGCCTAGTCCCCAGGGTGCTCGATTGGCGACGCGGTTGGTGCTCGGTCCCACCGTCTCGCTCACCGGGTAGCTGGTGTGCGTGGCGCGAATAAAATTGCGCGGCAGCGGGATCACCGATGCGCCGTCGCTCGTGAAGTCCGAGATGTCGAGCAGATACTCCGCGCCGGCGAAATCCTTGATGCCTTCCCAGGATCCGCCAAAGGCGACGTTCATGATCGCGTTGCTGGCGGTCTGCGTGCGGTGCGCCAGCCAGATCTGCCGCTGCACATCGACCCCTTTGTTTTCGCTCAACCAGTTCTGGAAATAGGCCGCGCCGTACAGGTAGCGGCTGAACAGCGGGAAGTCGGGCGTGGCCAGGAACCGGTTGATGTACCAGTGCCAGTCGTTGATGTGGTCGTAGACGGCATCCTCGGCCCAGGTCGCGTGCGACTCCATCAGCCAACCGGAACCATACACGTTTATGTTGAACTGCAGCGCGTGCATGAATTCATGCGCTTGCGTCACTTTCAGCGCACCCGTGCGCACCAGCTCGGCACCGGTCACGTCTTCGTCGTTGCGGGGGAAGCCGTAGAAGTCGTTTTCAATCACGATGTACGCCGACGCCGTGCCGTAGGCCACCGGTGATGTGGCCAGCAGCTCGACGTTCGTGGCCGCGGTGTACCCGTAGTAGGAAAGCTGCTTGTAATACACGTGGAACTTCTGCGCGGGCGTGCCCTTGGGCGCGGGGTAGCCCAGCTGGTTGATCTGGCGATCCCAAATGAGCTCCCAGCTCTGGGCGGCGGCCTCGATAAAATCGGGCGTGCCGTCGCCGTTGGAGTCGACCGCCGGCACACCGTCGGCGCCTTGTGTGGTGTAATGCAGGACGAAATGCGGTGTCTGAAGCGTGTTCTGCAAATTCCCGAACCCATCCGCCTCCAGCTGTAGAATCTCCTGCTGCGCCGGCGCTGACAGCTGGTTGAATTCCTTGGCCAATTGCACCATCGACCAGGTGGCGTCCTTGCCGATCACACCAGTGCGGTACTTCGCGGGCAGCCGCGCGGGCGCAAACACCGCGTATGTGCGGTAGCGGTTCGCGTTGTTGCGATCGATTATGCCGGTTTGGTAATCCTGCTCGATCAAATCGAGCGAGGTGGGGCCATCAACCCTGGCCTGCGCGGCAAACGACGGAGCATTGCGGGGCGAAGTGATGTCTTCCTCATCGGCGCATGCCAACACGCCGAACGCCAGCGAGACTGCGATCCCGACAGCCAAACGATGTACGTTAGACATAGGATTCCTGCGATTGTGGGATGAAGTTAAGCTGAGGGAGTGCCACGAAGTGTGACGCGGCCCCCGCGTTTCCGCAAGCCTGCCTGCGAGCGAGACAACAGCTAACAAAAAAGGACGCCGACACGGTTTCGATCGGCGTCCTCTCCGTTCAACCTTTGCGTCTCGCGGACGGGCTCAATTATCCGTCACGGCGTTCTTCTTCGCCCGGGGATGCGAACGATCGGGATCTGCCGGCCGCCTGGGCTTCGCCGGCGGATTGGTGCGCAGCTGCTCGAGCGCCAGGTCGATGGCCTTGTCCAGCTGCGGATCGCCGCCGTTCAGCATCTTCGATGGATCATCTTCGACTTCGTAGTCCGGGCGTACACCTTCGTTCTCGATGATCCATTTGCCATCCTTGCTGTAGATCCCGAAGGTAGGCACGGTCACTGTGCCGCCATCTACGAGCTGTGGCGCGCCGGAAATGCCGACCAGTCCGCCCCACGTGCGCTTGCCGACCAGCGGGCCGAGTCCGGCCTCTTTGAAGTAGAACGGGAAGGCGTCGCCACCGCTGCCGCTCCATTCGTTGACCAGCATCACCTTGGGTCCTTCATGCGCGCCGGGCGGCCATGCCCAGTCGGCGCCGTCGCGCACGCCCCAGTAGTTGTAGCGCGGCCGGGCGAGCAGCTCGACGAACCGATCCGGAATCTGCCCGCCATTGTTGAAGCGCTCATCGACAATCAGCGCATCCTTCGTCCATTGGCCGGCATACATGCGGAACAGCTCGGTCTGGCCGTCGATGCCGGTGCTGGGCACGAAGATGTAGCCGACGCGGCCGTTGGTCTTCTTATCGACATATGCGCGCTTGGCTTCGATCCACGCGAGGTTGCGCAGACGCGCTTCCCGGTCGGCGGTCAGCGTTTCGACCAGCACCGTGCGTGAGCCGGTCATGCTCGGCGTGCTGTTCACGGTCAATGAAACGGTGGTGCCGGCCAGACCCTCGAAGGCGGCATAGGGATCGCGCGCGGCGTCCAGCGCATTACCGTTGACGGCCAGGATGTAGTCGCCTTCCTTGACATTGATGCCGGGGACGCGCAGCGGCGACCGGACTTCACTGTCCCACGCGCCGCCGTCGATGATCCGGCGGATCCGGAACGCGCCGTTGGCCAGCTCGTAATCGGCACCCAGCAGTCCGACACCGCGCTGGAGCGGCTGCTCGACGTCGCCGCCGCCGCGATACGTGTGCGAGGTGTTCAGCTCGGCGATCAGCTCGCCGAGAATGAAGTTCACATCGTCGCGGCTGATCGCGTCGTCGATCAGCGCGCCGTACTGCTTGCGCATCAGCTCCCAGTCCACGCCGTGCAGGTTCTTCGCGTAGAACATGTCGCGCTGGAAGCGCCACGCGTCATTGAAGATCTGCTTCCATTCCGCGCGCGGATCAGTCATGATCTCGACATTCTCGGTGGCCAGCGGCTTGTCCATCTTCATGCCCGGCTTGACATCGACGATGGCCAGCTTGCCACGCTGCACGAGCAGCAGCTTCTTGTTGTCGAAGGATGGAATGAAGGTCTGCGCGTCATCGACCACTACTTCTTCCTTACGCTCCTTCAGGTCGTAATAGACGACGGCATTCTTCTCGTCGTTGGAGCCGGTACGAATGTGCCTGTGGTACAGCACCTTGCCCGGTACCGCCTCCAGCTCTCCGTAGTTGCCGGGCTTGGGCGGCAAGATCACGATACGGCGTTCCGCGTCGTCGAAATCGATCGTGACCTGCGGCGTCGTCTGGGCGGAGCTTTCCTTCGCGCCTTCCCTGGTCCCGGGTGCCGGGGTAGCCGCGGCGGGCGTCTCCTCGTCGTTGCGCGGATACAGCGGCGATTGCGTGCCGCGGGTCAGCGGCAGCGCGGCGATGACCGTGGAATTCGCGTAGATCCAGGTGTTGTCGAAGTCGCTGTAGTAAGGCGTGAAGCTGCGGCTGGTGAAGAAATACAGGTACTTCCCGTCCGGATCAAACGTCGGGCTGTACGCGGAATAGAACCCGCTGGTGACCTGGTGCGCTTTACCTTCCCGCGTGTCGTAGACCATCACGACCTGCGCGCGGCTTTCCAGGTCGCCGTTGTAGGTCACGTAACGGCTGTCCGGCGACCAGCGCATGCGGAAGTTGCTGCGCGCGCCTTCGTGGTTGTAGAGCGTGCGCCCGATCTCGCGCACGCTCCCGCTGGCGACATCGACCAGCTGAATGCGTTGCGCGTGATCGATGAAGCCGATCGTCTTGCTGTCGGGCGACCAGTACAGGCGATAGCGGAACCCGGGGCCCAGCTTTGTCACCGTGCGCTCCTCGCCCGAGCCATCGGCGTTGCGAATGGTCAGCTCGTATTCGCCGGTCTGGTCGCTCCAGTAGGCGATGGATCGGCCATCCGGCGACCACGCTGGATAGCGCTCCGCGCTCGACGAGCGCTGCGTGTGCAGCCTGGCCATGCCGTTTTCCGCCGGCACCGAGACGATCTCGCCACGGCTCTCGAACACCGCTCGTTTCGCGGTGGGTGAGATGGCCGGGTTGAACACCCGGGTGCCGACCTTCACCGCCAGCGGCTGCAGGGCAGCCAGGTCCGTGTAGACCTGGACGCGCACTTCGCGCGGCTGCGCGTTCGGGTCGTTCAGCGCGAGCGTGTACAGCCGGCCACCATTCTCGAACACGATGTCGCTCGGCCCGATGGACGGGAAGCGCACATCCCACTCCGAGAAGTTGGTGACCTGGCGATGCTGATTGGTGCGCGTATCGAGCGCCCACAGGTTGTGGCGCAGATTGTCGCCGCGATCAGAGAGGTAGTAGAGGGTAGTGCCGTGCCACATCGGCTGGGTGTCGTCCGCATTCGGATCGGAAATCTTGCGCGCGCTGTTGTTGTCGAGACCGTACAGCCAGATCTCGCTGGTGAGCCCGCCGCGGTAGCGCTTCCAGGTGCGGAAATCGAGCGTATTCGGGGTGTAGGCAATGGTGCGCGCGTCATTGGAGAGCGCGCCGAACTCGCCGTACGGCATGGGCAGCGGCTCCGGCAGCCCGCCATCCGCACTGATGCGATACAGCTTGTTGAAGCGATCCTTCTCGCTGCTCATGGTGGTCGCGAACAGGATCGAGCGTCCGTCCGGATACCAGTCGACGACGCGATCCGTCGACGGATGGTGCGTGATGCGCGTCGGCGCGCCGCCGGCCACCGGCATGACATAGATGTCGTTGTTGCCGCTGTAATTCCCTGTAAAAGCGAGGCGAGTGCCATCCGGTGAAAAGCGCGGGAAGGATTCCTCGCCGCGCGGCGAGCTCAGCCGCTGCGCCACGCCGCCTGTCTTGGGGACCATCCAGATGTCGCCGCCGTATACAAAGCTGATGTGCGTGGCCGAGACATCGGGATAGCGCAGCAGCCGCGCATCCACCTGCGCGGTGGCCACGGCTGGCGCGAATGCCGCTGCCGCCCATGCGATGACGCATGCGATCTTCCGCATAAGCAAAACCTGTATTGAAGTGAGGATGGAGCCGATCGGCCCTCTCGGATGCCGATTCCGGCGTGCCGCAATATAGTTAGACGCCACGCCGGCGCGCGGGGTTGGCTCGCCGGCCGCCTTCCTTTAGGTTTCGGGATCCCAATCCCCAAAATCTCCCGGATGGATGCCATGTTCAGCAAACGCTTTTTACTATCGGCACTTCTCGCGTTGTTGGCCGCCGCGCCGCTGCCGGCGCAGCAGAAGGCGAGTGGACAGGGGCTCGGCATCGCGGTCGAGCACATGGACCGCACGGTGCGCCCGCAGGACGATTTCTTCTCCTTCGTCAGCGGCAACTGGGTCAAGACCACGGAAATCCCCGCGGACCAGACGATTTACGGATCTTTCGCGATCCTGCGCGAAGAGACGGCGGCGAAGGTCCGTGAAGTGGTGCAGGCCGCGGCCGCCCGGCCGGACGCGCCGGCCGGCTCGGTCGTGCAGAAGGTCGGCGACTTCTACCGCGCGTACATGGATAGCGCACGGATCGAGCGCCTCGGCTTGCAGCCGCTGCAGCCGGAGCTCGCGCGCATTGCCGGCATCAAATCCCATCGCGACCTCGCGGTCGCCTTCGCGCGCAATACCATGGTCGGCGTCCGCAACCCGTTTGCCGCAGGTGTGCAGCAGGATCCCAAGAACTCGGATGTCTACATCATCGGGATGGGGCAGTCCGGGCTGGGCATGCCGGACCGCGATTACTACCTGCGCAGTGATGCGCGTTTCACCAAGGTACGCGATGCCTATGTGACGTACGTCACGCGCATGCTGGAGCTGGCGAAGCAGCCGGATGCGCCAGGCGCGGCACAGCGCATTCTGGCGCTCGAGACGAAGCTGGCCGAGAAGCAATGGGATCGCGCGCGCAGTCGCGACCGCAACGCGACGTACAACAAGTTCTCGCAGCCGGAGCTGGCCAGGCTGAGCAAGCTGGACTGGGCGACGTTCTTCACCACGGCCGGCGTCGCCAACGCGGGTGACGTGGTCGTGCGGCAGCCGGATTACCTGCAGGCGCTGGATGCGATCATCGCCGAGACGCCGGTGGGTACGTGGAGGGAATACATGACGTTCGCGCTGCTGCACAATTATGCGAGCGAACTGCCGGCGGCATTCGTCAATGCCGCGTTCGATTTCAGCAAGGTGGTGACGGGAGCGGAGGAGATTCGGTCGCGAGACAAGCGTGCGGTTTCGGCGGCTGAGCAGGGAATTGGCGAGGCGGTGGGGCAGTTGTATGTGGAGAAGTACTTCAACCCGGCCGCCAAGGCGCGCATGGACGAGCTGGTCAAGAACCTGCTGGCCGCGTTCAAGGTGGGTATCGACGAGCTGGAGTGGATGTCCCCGGCGACGAAAGCGCAGGCACACGACAAGCTGGCGAACTTCAAGGTGAAGATCGGTTACACCGAGAAGTGGCAGGACTACAGTGCGCTCGACATCAAGCCTGATGATGCTTTGGGCAACGCGCTGCGTGCCGCGCGCTTCCGCCAGCAGGAGAACGTCAGACGGCTGGGCAAGCCGGTCGAGCGCTGGCGCTGGGGATTCCTGCCGCAGACGGTGAATGCGTCGTACAATCCGTCGAATAACGAGATCACGTTCCCGGCGGGCATCCTGCAGCCGCCCTTCTTCAATGTGGAGGCGGACGACGCCGCGAACTACGGCGCGATCGGCGCGGTGATCGGTCACGAGATCAGTCACGGCTTCGACGATCAGGGCCGCAAGTCGGACGGCGCCGGCAACCTGCGCGACTGGTGGACGCCGGAAGACGCGAAGAAGTTCGAGGAGCGCGCGGGCAAGCTGGCCGCGCAGTACGAGTCGTACGAGCCGCTGCCGGGGATGAAGATCAATGGCAAGCTCACGCTGGGCGAGAACATCGGTGATCTCAGCGGCCTGGCAGTCGCGTATCGCGCCTACCAGCTCTCGTTGAACGGCAAGGAAGCTCCGGTCATCGAAGGCTTCACGGGCGACCAGCGCTTCTTCATGGGCTGGGCGCAGGTGTGGCGCATCAAGGCGCGCGACGAGGCTTTGCGTAACCAGCTGCTGACCGACTCGCACTCGCCCGGGCGTTACCGCGCCTTTGTCCCGGTTACCAACTTCGATCCGTGGTACCGCGCGTTCGACGTGAAGG
>CBJLQC010000006.1:0-16841 GCA_966424955.1 uncultured bacterium
GAGCATGCCCACGGTCCCACCCAGTGCGTAGTACCATCGATAGAGCCCGTAGCCGAACGCCCAGACCGCGGCAACCCGGCTGACGCGGACGAGCGTTCGATCGGACGGAAACACCACGCCTGGTTCGGTCAGCGGCGGGATCGCACCAGCGACCACACCTGCGCGTCACGGCCGGCCACGCTGGTATTGAACTGCACGCTGCCACTGCGCGACTGCGCGTCCTGGCGACGTCCACTGATCAGCTCGGTCAGCGTGTAATTGCCATTCGGCAGCCGCACGGTGACCGTCGGGCTTTGCTGCGCCGGATTGTGATTGATCAGGAACAACAGGTGTCCGTCCGGGTTCGCCTGCAGCCGCGCGATGAGCGGCTCCGCCAGCTGGCCATCGAGCGACGTCGTCACCGGCTTCTCGATGTGGGCCCAGTCCGCCAGGCGCCGGATGAAGCTGGTGTTGGATGGCAGCTGCTCGGGATGATTGCCCCAGCCCAGATACGTGCCGACAAACAGCGTGTGGCCCTTGCCGAACTGCGATGCGACGACGGCCGGCGCGCCGTTGTACGTGGCCAGCACCCGTGCGCGATTGTTGAGCGGCGTGACTGTGTTGACGTACAGCTCACCGCGCAGGTTGCCGCCCATGCCCCGGGTGCCGATGAACGCCGTGTCGGCGACGTTCAGCTCGAGGCCGGAGCGCATCCACAGGTTCTGCTCGCGCACGCCAAACACCTCGTGCAGGCCCATGCCCGGAATGATCGGGGCGGCAAAACCGCGGTCGTCGTTCCAGGCGAGACGCGCCTCCGCCACCGCGTAGCCGCCCTTCTCGACGAACGTGCGCAGCCCCTGCGCCGCCTTCTCCGTGAACATGATCGGATAGGGTACCACGATCAGCTGGTACTGCGAGAGGTCGCTGGCCTCCAGCTCGTTGCGGTGGATGAAGTCGACCGGGATGTTGTGGTCGGCGAACACACGGTAGTAGCCGAGCACCGAGTTCTGCATCGCCTGCGGCCAGTCCTGCCGGCGCTGCGCGCCGCCCACCAGCTGTGACAGCGGATTGTAGACGATCGCGACCCGTGCCGGCACCGGCTGCGAGCGCGCGAACAGCAGCTGGTTGGCATCGACGACCTGCGCGATGCGGCCCGTGCTCTGCGCACGCTCGGTCATGGTGCCGTCCAGGTTGATCAGGCCGTAGCCGCCGGACTCGTAGCCTGATGACATCGGGTAATACGCATACACATTGATGCCCTTGGCACCCTTGGCGATCGACGACCACGCCCAGATGCGATGGTCGGCCGAGGTGACGGGGTCGCTGTGCAGGAGGGCAATCGTGCCGTCACCTGCCTGCATCTCGCCGATGTACCACCCCTTGTTCATGCGGTTCGCACTGCGCTGGAAATCGAGGATCGCCATCAGGCGCCAGTGCGGCCAGTGCGTTTCCGGGCGGTTGTGCTTCGGATAGATCGAAACGCCGTAGAAGTCCACCCACTCGGCCATCAGAAAGTCGTCGGTCGCGCCCTCACCCATGTGCGGGGTGGTGAGCAGCGACGAAATCGCGGCATGCGAGGTAATGACGTGGTTCGAGCCACCGCGACGCACGGCGTCGTAACGGGCACCCAGATCTTCCGCGATGCGCTCGTAGATGAACGTCTTCCAGTCGATGTAATCCGTGTAGCTCAGGATCGTGCTGAAGCGAGGCGCTTCCACATCCTCCCAGCCCGTGAAGGTGCGATGCCACGCGCGGTTCAGGTTCTCGAGCGAGCCGTACTTGCGGCGCAGCCACGCGCGGAAACGCTCCTGGGTCGCCTCGCAGTAGCAGAACTGGGCGTTCGAGATGTAATCGACGTTCGCCCAGTTGATGATGTGCGGCTCGCTCCACAGATCCCAGCCGTACATGTTGTCGTATTGCGCGGCCACGCGCGCCACGGCCGTGTAAAGGTCGTGCACCAGCTGGCGGATCTCCGGATTGTCCGTGCAGTAGCCGGGCGCGGCCTGCGACGGAATGCGGGTGCCATCCTGCGCGACGAATAGCGCGTTCGGATACGCTTCACCCACCCAGTCGGGCGCAGAATCCACATACACCTGGATGAACACGCGCAGCCCCGCCTCGCGCGCCAGCTCCATGAGTAGTTTCAGATTATCGAGCTGGTACTGGCCGCGGCGCGGCTCCACGCTCGACCACTCCACCCAGGTGCGCACGGTATTGAAGCCGAGCTTCTTGATGTTCGCCAGGTCGCGCCGCCACTCCTCGCGCGATTCCGGAGTCAGCTCCGACAGCATCGGCGCGCGCGCCTTGCCGCCACTGTACCAGACGGAAAAGGGAAACAAGTCCGGCTCGTGTACGTGCCGGCGGTTTTGCTGCGCGGTGGCAGCCGTCGTGACCAGAAAGAGCGTCGCCAGACATGCCAGCGCTGTTGATACCTTCATGGTTCCTGTTGGGATGGTGAGGAGATTTTCGGCAATATTGCGCGTCGCGGCGATTTGCGCGACTCCGCGCCGCTCCTGACGGCGCCGTCGGCAGGTACGATTCTTTGTTCTAATTGCGGGGAGTGTCAGAGCTTCACGGGTCGTGCCGTGGAATGGGCGCGAGATCAGGGGTCACGAACGTGGCCCGCGCTTCCGGCGAGAACAGCACCGAGGCTGAGTAGTGCGTGCGCATGATCTGGCTGTCGAGCAGCCGCGGCTGGGCGTCGATGAACTCATCCGCCGAAGCCGACGCCGGGCTCAGTTCCATGAAATGCCGCACCGCCAGGATCCAGGCCATCGTGATCGTCTCGTGATACTTCGACGCAGGCACGCCATTGTGCTGCAGCAACGTGACCAGCGTATCACGCATCCGCGCGGCCGCGGGCTCGACGTCGTGCTCCACCAGGTAGCAATAGGCTGCGCGCACATGCGCGCGATGGTCGAACTGGGCGGGGGTGAGACGACAAGCCTCCAGGTCATCCACGAAACGGCGGTCCGCGGCGGACGTCGTGTGTTTCATCGGCCCATCACCGGGTGAGGGGTCTCATCCAGCGCTATCCAGCCCGACTCCGGCAGCGTGCGCTCACGCAAGGCCTCGCGCAGCGCGTAACGCGCCAGCAGGCGCGTCGAGTCGAGGACGGGCAGCGGCGAGTTCGCTTCCGTAATGATGAGCGGAATTTCGGTGCACCCCAGGATCACGCACTGGGCGCCGGCCGCACGCAGATCGGCGATCACCTCGCAGAAGAGATCCACCGTGCTGGCCTTGAAGATGGCGAGGCACAGCTCATCGAAGATGGCCCGGTGGATGGCCTGCCTCTGTTCGGCATGGGGCAGCACCAGCGAAAGCCCGTGTCGCTCCAATGCGCGCTCATAGACCGGCCCGCTCATGGTAAAGCCCGTGCCGAGCAGGCCGGCGCGCTGCCAGCCGCCGGCGCGGATCTCCTGACAAACGACCTCCGCGATGTGAATGCCGGGAATCGGCAGGGTATCGACGATCTGCTCCAGTACCAGGTGCGCCGTGTTGTCCGGCATGATGAAGAAATCGGCGCCGGCGAGCGCCACGCGTTCGACGCCGCGCCGAAGCCAGCCGCCGACACTTTCATAGTCGCCCGACTCCCAGCCCGCCATGCTCAGCCCCATCGGAATGGTGCTCATGACGATCTCCGGGTGCATGTGCGGACCGAGCTGAACCTGTCCCTCGCGACAAAGCGTGAGGTAGCACAGCCCGGCGCCTTCCGCGCTGTGTCCGACGATGCCGATCTGCTTCATGGATTAGCGCGTAAAAAGCGGGCGACTGCCGCGCGTACCGGCGCGGCGCATTCGAGATATGCAAAGTGACCGCAGTCCGGTATGACCACGAGCTCGGCATGCGGCAGCGCTTGCGCGATTCGTTCGGCGATGGCGACCGGTATGAAATCATCGGCGCCAGTGATCACCAGCGTTGGAATGCGTAGACTGCTCAACCTGGGCAGGAGATCGTAATCGGCGCGTGCCCACGTGTCGAGCATGAGCCGGTCCTCGACCGCACGCGCTTTCAGAATCCCGGTTTTACCCTGGCTATTGAAGGTCGCTTCCATGGCGGTCATCAGCTTCTCGTAATCCGTTGCGCGCTTGAGGGCCGGCTTGAAATGAATACGATACCGCGCAGTCACGGCTTCGGGCTCGCCCGCCCGGTATGCGGCCCCCGCCAAGATCTGCCGTTGCCGGTCCATCTCGGGGCCCAGTTTCGCGAGATACGATTGGCGCAGGAGCGCAACGTCCGCGGCCGAGACGGGCGCCGGATTCATCAGGATGAGGTGCGACACGTTCACGGAATGCCGCAGCGCATACTCGAGGGCCAGCACAGTACCCCAGGAATGGCCGAGCAGTATGGGTGCGTCCACCTGATAGTGCTGACGCACCCGATCGAGATCGGCGACGTCGGATGCGAGCGTCACGTCTTCCGCTCGCACACCCTCCGCTGATCGGCCACGTCCGCGCTGGTCGTAGTAGACGAGCCGGAACATATCGGCGAACCGGTCGAGTTCCGGCAGCAGATAGCGATGATCGAAATCGGGTCCGCCGTGCAATACCAGGGCGGAAGGTCCCACCCCCATCGTGCGGGCGTACAGGCTGGTGTTGGCAGCAACCGGCACCCGGCTTTCGACCGCGCCGGTACGTTCGATCTGCATGGCTGTCATCGAGCTGGCCGGAAAAAGGAACCAAAGCGAAATGACAGCCGTCGCGGGACGGAGTCCAAGCGGCATGGGTTACCCTCGGTTTGGAAAACGTGGCGTTCGGAGCGCCGCCGACATAGGGCCAACCAACATGCGAAAGTTAGCCTATCACCTCAACCACCACAGCAGCGAAAAAATCAAACCAGCCACGAACAGCGTTCCGAAAATCTGCTTGTTGTACCGGGCCAGCCACAGCGGCAGGTAGATGTCGAAATTGTCCGCGCGATCATGGGTGTAGCGCGCGGCGATCGGCGTGAGCGGGCAACGCATGCCATTGACCACGAGGATCAGGCACTCGACGGTCACCACGCCGATCAGAATTACCGCGGCCGTCCAGGCCTCGGCCCAGGCGGCAAGGGGGATCAGCAGAATTGCCGAGGCAAAGAATGCCCAGGCGAGTGTGTGCACCACTTTGATGGCACGCAGCCTGGCAGGATGGTTGACCATGGCCACGGTCAGACGAATTCCAGGGCGGTGAGTGCGTGATTCATATGCGCGGCCGCCGTTGCCCCCATGGCAGCGGCCCGAATCACCTGTTGCATTGGCGTGGCGACGTCGCCGGCCGCAAACACGCCTGCAATCGACGATGCACCCCACTCGTTGACCGCGATCAGCCCATGATCGGTCAGCTGGCAGTTCAAACGCGTCGCCAGATCGTTCGGGAGCTGCTGCGGCGGGCGGATGAAGAGTGCGCGGCAGGGCAGCTCACTGCCGTCCGCGAAAACAATCGCCCGCAGCTCGTCGCCATCCGCTTCCAGGCGCTCGATCGCTTCTTCGCGAATCCGTACGTCCTGTCGAGCGAGCAGCGCGCGCTGTTCGTCGGCAAGCTCGGCCGGCCCGTTCGAGCAGATCACCAGGTCGCGGCTCCAGCCGCGCAACAGCCTGACGAATTCCACGACCGGCTCGCCGCGACCATACACGGCGAATGGCTGATCACGCACTTCGAAGCCGTGACAATACGGACAGTGGACCACGCTTTTCCCCCAGAGCCGATCGATTCGCGGGATAGGCGGCAGCTCGTCTTTCACCCCGTACGCCAGCAATACCATGCGCGCCGTCACCTGCGCGCCGTCGGCGAGGGTGAGCGTAAAGCCGATGGGCTCCGGGCGCGCGTCGACGACCACGCCCGTGCGCATTTCCACGGTGGTATAGGGAGCCAGCTGCGCGCGGCCGATGTGCAGCAGCTCGAGCGGGGGCGTGCCATCCCGCGTGAACATGCTGTGTGCCTCAGGCGACGGCTGATTACGCGGCCGGCCGGCATCGATGACCAATGTGCGACGCCGCGCGCGCCCGAGCACGAGCGCGGCGCTCAGTCCGGCCGGGCCGCCGCCGATAACCGCAACATCGATCATCGGTGAGTTCATGTTGACCGGTTTCTCTTCCAATTGATCGCGCCGAGCAGCAGAAACACGATACCGAGGATGAAGAAGGTGGCGTCCAGCCGGCCGCCGCGCAGCAACGGCATGGTCCCAACCAGAAAGAAGATGGCGCCTGCCAGCAAGAATGCCGAGGAACCGACTCTCGGACCCATCCGCCCTCCACGTGTTTGATCGCTCAAGATAGCCCGTTCGCAAGCGACGCGCGCCGCCCGCGATGGGGGTAAAGACCGCAGCGCGTGAATACCTCCGGCGGCGATGCGCCTGCCACAGCCGGGCACGTTCGCCACGCGCACATACGTCATGCCGGACGCCGATACGCGACGATCGATTTTGGGATACCCCATAGCTTCTCGACCCAAATGCTCGCATCCGGAAAGAGTGCTTGCATGTCGGGCGTGCGCAGCAAATGCCAGTCGATGCCGTCGCAGCCCTTGATCCAGTACCGGTCGATCCACGGACGCAGCCGGTTCAGATGCTGATGCGGCAGCCAATTGGTGAACGGCAGCCACAGATGGACGTCGATCGGAAAATCGCGATGCGGTGTTTGCACGAAATACCCGCGGCCAACCCGTTGTATCTCGGCGGCGAACGATTGCTGAACTCGCCACGACGACGCTCGCCAGCGCGCCTCCGGCAGGCTGCCGTCGCGACTGGTCGCGTGTTCGATCACGGAATTACATAGCACGATGTCGAACTCGCCGGCGGGGAAGGGCAGCGGCCCGGTTTCCGGCACTTGTACGAAAGCGGCGCCCCACTCGGAGGCGGCGCCGGCATGGTCGAGCACGTCCGCCATGGTCACGGTGATGTCGCATCGCTCGGCAATCAGCCGCGAAAAGGTGCCGGTGCCACTGCCCAGGTCCAGCACGGTCGCGTTCGCCGGAGGATTCATCAGCCGCACGAAAAGCTCCGCGCGTTCCTCACGAAATCGTTGGTGCAGCCTCGTCAGTCGGCTTGCGAGCAGTGCGGTCTCCCTTCGGCGCGCGCGCTCAGGCTGGCGGCTGCGGCTGCAGCCGAACGTTCACCGTGTAGGTCTGCAACACATCACAGCGGCCCTGCCGGCTCACGACGATGTCATCCAGCATCCAGGTCGTATAGCCGGGCGCGCTGAGCTCGAGACGGTACGTCCCGGGCCGGTCCCAGGCGAACGCCAATCCGGGCGGCGCCGTTTCCTTTCCGGTTTTCGTCGTGTCCGCGTACGCGCCTTCGCGGGCGATGCCCGTTACCACCGGTTCGGTGATCGCTTCGCCGCTGATCGAATCGACCGGCAACGCGAAAATGGCGGGCGAGCTGAACGTCGCGCAGCCCCCCAGCAAATCCAGATCGCAGGAGATACCAATCACGGCGATCATGACGCACAGGCCGGCCGTGCTCATTCTTTTCATGAATCCTCGCTTGGTCGCGTGCGAATTTCCGGAAAACGTAAGCGTATTGACGAACATAGCTCCACGTTTCGTCCCACGGAAGCGCAGAGGAAAGGTCGCGCACGCGGTATGCATGACGACGCGCAATGCTCTCGAAGCAAGGAGGACATCATGAAGTTCGCGTATGGACCGGTTCTGTTGATTGCGGTCACCCTGGCCGCATGTAGTGATCAACCGCTTCCGCAGGAAGCATCCCTGTTGGCCGATGGTACCCCGAGTTATGCCCGCACCGGTCTGACGATCACACTCGACGATCAGTGCGAACCAACCAGCTTCAACCAGGCGCTCGGCGCGGGAACCTGCACCCGCAATGCCGGCGGTATTACCTTCGAGCACTTCATCGCGTTGCTCGAGCAAACCGGATCGGTGGGCGCGTGGCGCATCGCGCCAGCCATGCTCACCGTCGCGGAAGGAACCACGCTACCCGTACTCAACACCGGGGGTGAAGAGCACACCTTCACCGAAGTTGAGGAGTTCGGCGGTGGCATCGTCGACCAGTTGAATACCCTGTCCGGCAACACCGACGTCGCTCCGGAGTGCATGAATCTGACTGGCGCGGACTTTCTGAGTCCGGGGCAGAGCATTACGGAAGATTTCGATGAAGGGGGCGAAACAGAAAAGTACCAGTGCTGCATCCACCCGTGGATGCGTCAAGTCATCAGAGTTCGCTGAAGCGGAGCGCGCGAGGAGCCGTTACGAGCGCGGCTCCTCCGATTTGCGTGGTGGATACACGATTACCGCGCGAGTTCGCGCGTCATTCACAGGCAGGAAACACCCTCGAACATCCCGGTAAGCTGCGGGCGCATACCGATGCCAACTCGGCCTTCAGCGAAATGGGGACAGAATTGGCCCGTGCAGATCGGCGCCCACGAGTATTTCCCGCAAATGATCGCGGTGTTCTCCAGCTCCGCTTTCATCTCTTCGCTGGCGTCGTCGGGCAACGCGACGAAGACATCCTGGTCGCGCATGGCACAGAAGACGGTACCTATGTACATGGACGCGCCCTCCCGGTTGAGGTATCGGCTACACAATGAACCGGGCGTGCCCCTCGTGGTTATCCGCTCAATACTAATTCTTAGTAGGGATTTTCCTGACACCGCTTCGCCGCCGCGGCTCGGTCAATCTTCCGCTGCCAAACCCAACTCCATGAAGACGAGCCAGTTACGAAGCTCGTCCGTGACTTCGTAATAGGGTGCCACCGCTCTGAATCCGAGACGGCTGTACAGGCTCTGCGCCTCGACCTGCCGCACGCTGGTATCCAGCCGCATCACCCGGTAGTCCGCTTCGCGTGCCGCACGGATAATCGCCTGACCCAGGGCTTTACCCACGCCGCGTCCGTGATACTCGGGGTACACGAACATCCGTTTCATCTCACAGGCTTCCGTAGTCAGCCTGCGCAGCGCCACGCAGCCCGCCGGCTGGCGGTCGATGAGTGCGAGCAGCAACTGGCCGTCGGGCGGCTGGTATTTGCCGGGCAGGGAGGCGAGTTCTCGTTCGAAAGCGCCCGCATCGAAGTAGGCGTCGATCAGATCGACGTCGTGCGGGTGACGCGAGCGATGCCAGGCGTTGAATGCGCGCATCAAAGCGCGCACGTGCTCGAGTTCTTCGGGCGTCACGGGGCTGATGATCTGAAGCATGGAAGTCGGTCGTGGATCCATGTGAGATAGCTAGTCCTCGATGGCGCGGACCACGCGGCATGGATTGCCGGCCGCAAATACACCTTCAGGGATGTCACGCGTGACCACGCTGCCAGCGCCGATGACGGCGCGCGATCCGATCGAAACGCCGGGCAGAATGAGCGCGGCGCCACCCACCCACACGTCCGTGCCAATCGTGACCGGACGCGCGAACTCCTGCCGGCGGCGCAGCTCGGCATTCATGGGGTGCATGGGCGTGAGGATCTGGACGGCCGGCCCGAACATCGAATAATCACCGATCGAGACCGGGCATACGTCCAGTACTACGCAGTTGAAGTTGAAAAAGACGCGCTCGCCGAGATGGATGTTGAAGCCATAATCGCAGAAGAAAGGCGGCTGCATCCACGCGCTGGCGGCGCCGGAGCCGAGCAGTTGTTCCAATATCCGGCGGCGGACCTCGATCTCTTCCTCGCGGGAAGCGTTGAGCTGTCGACACAAGTCACGGGCGCGGTTCCTCAAATCGACGAGCTCCTGGTCCAGCGGGTCGTATAGCTCGCCCGCGACCATCCGCGCACGCTGGGTCTGCTGATGCGCTGTCATGCCATCAGCATGGACAAATTCTACGCCTCGCGAAGGCCGGCCCGGCCATACGCGCCGATCACAGCAGCGGTTCGGCGCGGAGCTGCGCGTTCAGCCACGCGCGCGCAACGCGCAGCTCGCGCTTCACGGTAGCAAGCGAAACGCCCAGCGATGCAGCCGTATCCTCGAGCGAGAGGCCACCGAAATAGCGCTGCTCGAGGATGCGGCTCTGGCGCGCATCGAGCTTTTCGAGTTGCTGCAGGGCTTCATGCAGCGCGGTGACCATCTCCAGCCTTTCTTCCGGCAGCTCCAGTGGGGCCGTCGGATCGAGCAGCGCCTTTCCGCGGTCGCGCTTGGCGGCCTGGCGCGCTCTCGCGTGATCCACGAGGAGGTTGCGCATGACGCGCGAGGCGAGGGCCAGGAAGTGGCACCGATCCCTCACGTTTACCTGTCCTGCGTGGGCGAGCTTGAGGTAGGCCTCATGAACGAGCTCGGTCGTGTTCACCGACGCGCCCGGTGGCAGACTCCGGCGCCGCTGGTGGGCGAGCTCGCGCAGCCGATCGTAGACGAACGGAATCAACTGGTCGAGGGCACCCATGTCGCCGCCGACCCAGCGCTCAATGAGCAGCGTTACCTGCGAAGCCGGTTTCATCACGGCAATCCGTCCGAGTCACGACCACCATGAGCCGTTTTCGCGGCGGATTCCGTTAAGGAATAAGGAAGACGCAACGACCCCCCTTTCTCATGGAGGACAGATGTCGAACCGGATAGTGACGTTCTGCTTCGCCGCGCTGACGGCGACAGCCGCCGGGTGCGCAAGCGATGTTCCCTTCGACCCGGCCACCCGAAGTACACCGGCCTTCGCCGTCGGTGCGGCCCAGACGGATGGCGCGCTGCTCGCGCAACTCAGGCAGGCTTCGGCCCGCTTCCACGACATCCAGGTGGCACTGGACGAGGGCTACGTCCAGGCCGTTCCCGCCTGCACGCCCGGGTTTGGCTACGCCTTCCGCAACCCCGCGCTGTTTGATGGCGTGGTCGACCCGGATCATCCCGAACTGCTGCTCTACGAGCCGCAGCGGAACGGCGACCTGCAACTGGTCGCGGTCGAGCTGCTCGTGGTCGCGGCGCCGTGGGATGCGACGCACACTGGTCCGCCCAGCTACGCCGGCTACACGTTCGAGGATCGCCGTGCCCCGGGCAGCGCGGGACCTCCGTTCCCGAACTACGCGCTCCACGTGTGGGTGTGGCGGCACAATCCGAATGGCCTGATTACACCGTTCAATCCCACGGTCAGCTGTGAATTCGCCTCCTGATCGAAGCGTGGCATTATCCGTCCGAGAAGCGCTGAAGCAGTCGCTGGAAACGCGGATCGGAACGTAACGGATCGTAGGTCGGGTCCACGCGAAGCAGCGGAACCGAGACTTCCCGTCCGGCTGGTATCGAGAACATCAGCTCCAGCAGGTCGAGGGCTGCATTCGTGTCGCCGGCTTTCGTGAAGATCTCGGCCGCTCCGGCAATGGCATTGGTGCCGCCCGGGCTGCTCTGCGCGAGAGGCACCAGCTGCATGGCCCGCCGGGCTTCGGCAATGGCCTGCGGTTTCCGGCCCAAACCCGCGTATGCCAGACCCAGTGCGATGTGGAGGCGCACATCGTCCGGCCTTTTCGTCAGACTGTCGACGAGAAGAACGCGCGCCGCTTCGTAATCGGAGCGCGCGCGCGCCCGGTCGCCCAAGGCCTCGTAGATCTCCGCGCGCAGCAGCGCGCGCGGCCGATAGAACATGTCATCACCGATGCTCTCGGTCATCGCCTCATTCACCGCCACCAGTGCGGCCGGCCATTGGCGCTGCACTCGCGCCACCTGGAAACGCGCCGAGGTGAGTACCTTGTCGTTCTCCAGGTTGTGGGGTATTGCGCGCACGGCAGCAGCCAGCGTATCCGCGGTGCCTTGCCACCGGATGAACACGCTCCCGCGTATGACCTTGAAGAGCGCATTGTCCGGGGCCAGCGCGAGCGCCCGGTCCCACGCCTTTACGGACTGCTCATAGCGGCGCATCCGGCTGTACGTCATGGCTGCACTGGCGGCCGGTATCGGGCTGCGTGGCTCGAGCTGCATGGCACGCTGGAGTTGCTCAACCGCCTCTTCCCAGCGTCCCTGGCGCCGATAATTGTCGCCCAGCATGAGATGATAGTCGGCACTGTTGGGAAAACCGCGAATGGCCAGCTTGATTTCCTCGCCGGCTTTCGCGACTTCCTGCTGGCCGCGGTCCCAGTACATGGCCAGCGCCTCATGCGCTTCCGGTAATTCGGGATCGGCGCGCAGCGCCGTCTCCGCTTCCAGCCGCGCCTGATCCAGTTGCGCTCTCGAATGCACCGCCAACTGGGGGTCGGGTCCGGGCCGATCGTAACGCGGGCCGGCTGGTATGTACGTGAGCGCGAGGCGAGCTCGTGCCAGCGCAAAGCCGGGATCGACGTCCCGCGCGCGGGCGTAGAACGATTGCGCCAGCAGCAGCGCATCGCGTCGCGCGGCGCGCGACATCGCGGACGCGCGCAGCTCGGTGGCCCGTCCGCGCAAATACAGCTCGTAAGCTTCTGCACGGTTGGTGGGCGATCGCCTCAGCCTGGCCCGCTCCGCAGCCGTTACTCTGAGTCGCAGAGCGGCAATCACATCGGCCAGCACGGCACGTTCTACCGCAATCAGGTCGCTCGCCGGTAGATCGTAACTGCGTGTCCACGGCCTGCGGCCGCGAGCGCTGTCAGCGACTTGCACGTCGACTCTTATGCGATCGGCCGAGCGCCGCACGCTACCATGAATGACGGCGGCCGCCCTCAGCTCCCGGGCAGCGTCCCGCAGCGGAATCGCGTTTTCGGAATCGTCCAGACCGGACACGTCGGCCGGCACCATCACCGAATGCAGGCGCGCCAGCTCCACCGCCAGGGCATCCGCCATGGCCTGGCCGAGATAATCCGTAGCCGTGTCGGCGCTCGCGTTCCTGAACGGCAGCACGGCCACCGTGCGCGGCATTTCGGACCGGCCGGCGTTACGGTTCAACCATGTGGTGCCCAGCGCCAGCAGCACGATCAGGCCCGCGGCAGACGCTATGATACCCGGCAGGTGCGGTGCGCGAGCTTTCCTCATCGCCCGGGCCGACTGCCGTGCAGCCCTGCCTCCGTCGAGCTCGGCCAGCACTTCGGCGAGCTGATCCGCCGATGCGTAGCGCTGCGCCGGGTCCTTGCGCAGCAATGTCGCCACGACGTCGTCCACGCCCGCGTCGAGGCGCGGACACAGTGCAGAGGCAGGCGGCGGCTGGCTGTGCAGGATCGCATGCGCGATAGACACGTCGTAATCACCGGAGAAGGGGCGGCCGCCGGTCAGCTGCTCGTACAGCATCACGCCGATTGCCCAGAGATCGGTGCGAGCATCAACCGGCCGCCCCTGGATCTGCTCCGGTGCCATGTACGCGACCGTGCCGACGCGCGTGCTCGATGCGGTCAGCGTGAGGTCGCGCACCTTGGCCAGCCCGAAATCCAGAATCTTCACGGTGCCATCGGACAGGAGCATGACGTTGGCGGGCTTCAGATCCCGATGGATGATGCCGGCACGGTGGGCGGCACGAACGCCCTCGGTGATTTGTCGGGTAATGGAAATCGCTTCGCGAACCGGCAGTGCGCCCTCCCGTGCGATGCGCGCTTTCAGCGTTTCACCGTCGTACAGCGGCATGGCCAGGAAGAGTCGGCCGTCGTCGGTCTCGCCGACCTCGTAAATGCCACAGATGTTTTGATGATCGAGCGCGGCCGCCGAACGTGCTTCATGCAGGAACCGCTCTCTCGCGTCTTTGCCGTAGTAGTCGGAAGGCAGCGGGAACTTGAGGGCGAGCAGTCGGTGTAGCCGGGTATCCTGCGCGCGGTAGACGACACCCATGCCGCCGACCGCGATGGCTTCTTCGATCGTGAAGTGCGAAACCGTCTGACCGGTGAGCCGCAACGGATCCGGCTCGAGCGGGCGTTCTTCGCTCCAGCGATGCGAGGCAAACATTTCTTCGATTGCCGCGAGGTCGGCGGTGAGCTCTGCGTCGGCGGAGAGTAGTGCTTCAACCTGACGTCGCAGGCCGGGATCGATCGCGGCGACGGCAGCCAGGCGTTGCTTGCGCTGCTCGGTATTCAGCTCCACTACTTCGTCGAACACCGCGCGAATCTCGCTCCACCGTTGTGCGTCCATGTCGGGCATGAGGTCGGGTGCGGTCGCGTGAGCGGACGGCAAAAATCTAACCCGTTCGCGGGTGCCCACCAATAATCATTCGGCCGGGCGCGCCTCAGTCTCGCCGCTTCCGGATCCCGGCCGACGCGTATTTCATGAACAGCGGATACAGGTCGAGCGGATCGTTGATCTGCGTGTCCGCAGCGACCAGGCCGGGCGGCGTCATGAGGAAGGGCCAGAACTGCCGTCCCCCCATCGCGCCATGCGCACCAACCTGGTCGTCGAAGCATATGCAGATGTCGCGCTCCGGATCGTAGGCGCCGAAGACCATGATGTCGCCGGCATTTTCGAGCGAGGCGAGGTGCGCGATGGCGCGCCGCTCGACGTGCGTCGTCGCATAATTGACCAGCGGGTCCTTGCCCTCGAGGATGGCCAGCTCGCCGTCCGGTGCGATCAGCGCACGGCCCATCAGCGTCTCCACGTGCGCGCCATCCTGCAGCCGCGTAATGACCAGGCCGATCCCCTTGTGCGCGACCAGGAAGTAATACAGCTCGCGCTTGTCGGGATCGGCGCGAATCTCCTCGAGCGTCAGCGGGTCGCGGCTTTCCGTCCAGTACACGTGCGCCAATGACGAGGAATACGTCACTACAATGCCGCTGCGCTCGTGCTCCTTCACGACTTCGGGCAGCAGTGGGAACATCTTGTACTGTTTGCGGATCCAACGGCCGATGCGCATGCCCAGGTTCGGGGTCGGGAGCTTCGAGCCGGCCGAGACTTCCTCCAATTCATCGAGCAGAAAGCCCATGATGTCTTCGTGCGCGGGTGAGTAGTCGCCCGTGCCCGCCATGACCATGACGCCGTGCTGGCTGACACTCACGATGCTGTCGCCCAGCGTCTCGCCGAACTGGATGCGGTACGGCTTCGAGGGTGTCTGGCCGTGGTCGCTGAGCACGATCAGGTCGTACGGGCGGCCGGGCAGCCGCCGCAGCATCCGCATGATGTAGCCGATGCGACGGTCCAGGTCGCGCAGGCTGGAAAGCGCGGCGCGCGAGCCCGGACCGAAGTGGTGGGCGAACTCGTCGTAAACGTTGTACGTCGTGTAGATCTTGGGCGAGCCGGTGTAGATGTCGAGCAGCACGGCCAGCGTTTGGAGCTCGCGGAGAATGACGTTCGTCGCGATGTGCAAGAAGGGTAGATACCACCAGTAGTAGGTGTATTCCCCACGAACCTGGCTCTTCAAACGCTCCCATTCCTCACGCACGTACTCCCAAACGCTCTCTACAACTATGAGCGCCGTTCGAATAGGATGGAGCAGCAGCAGCAAGGCGACGCGGCGGCCGCCCATCTTGGTGAGGAAACGCTGGTTTTCCTGCGCGGCCACCGTGAAGATGGCGCGGCGGGCCCCGCCGTCGTACAGGTTGACGTAACTGGAGCCGCCGGTCAGAATGCCGTCGGCCGGCAGCCGGTCGCGCATGAACTGCACGTCCGGCTGGCGGGAGCCCACGATGACGCGTGCCTCCTGCTTTTCGTACCAGCGGAAGGCGGGCAGGCGATCCTTGCGGCCATAGAAGATGGCGGCCTGCGCGGCCGGTGTGGCACTCGGCAGCCCAGCGGGGTATTTGCGAATGTCGTACGCGTCCCGCTCGAGCAGCCGCTTCAGATTCGGCACGTAGCCGAGCCGGAGCGCGCGCTGCAGATCGTCGTACGAGCACGCATCGATCTGGATGGCGACGAAGCCGCGCTCCGCATCCTCCGCGCGCCGGCGGCGCCGCCGCTCGGCGTGAAACGGGAAGTACTTGATGCGGTAATACAGCCGATACAATCGCCGCATGAACCGGCGGTAGGCGGAAGGCTGCGTGGCGGCGCTGTTCACAGACAAGGATCTATAACTTTTGGAAAACTCGGTTTCATTCGCTGTCGCGTTCCTGGCTGGCCTGCTCTCGTTCCTCTCGCCGTGTGTGCTGCCGCTCGTGCCCAGCTATCTCGGCTTCGTGACCGGCATGTCGCTCGACGAGATGACCAGCGCGCCGTCCCGCAAAGCGGTGCTGGTTCCCGCGCTCCTGTTCACGGCCGGCTTCAGCCTGGTATTCCTGGTCATGGGCGCGTCGGCGACGCTGCTCGGGCAGCTGCTCCTCCGCTACCAGGACTGGATCGCCCGTATCGGCGGGATCCTGATCATTATCTTCGGACTGCATCTCCTCGGAATACTGCGCATTATGCCGTTTTTGCGCGAGAAGCGCCTGCAGCTCAGTAACAAGCCGGCCGGCATGCTGGGCGCCGGGGTGGCGGGCGTGGTCTTCGGCGCCGGCTGGACCCCCTGCATCGGACCCGTGCTGGGCGCGCTGCTCACCTATGCGTCCGCGCGGGCCAACCTGGGCCAGGGACTAGCGCTGCTCCTCGCCTACTCGATCGGCCTCGCGGTCCCCTTCGTCGCCGCGGCACTGGCCACCGGCTCCTTCATGACGGCGTCGAAGAAGTTCCGGCGGCTGATCCCCGTGTTCGAGAAGACGTCCGGCGTGATTCTACTGATCGCGGGCGTTTTGCTGGTGAGCGGTTCGTTCTCGGCCCTGTCGGCGTACTTCGCGCGGTTCACGCCGGACTTCCTGCTCGAGAAGCTTTGACCGGTTTTAGTTCACCACGAACACACGAAGCATGCAACCGCACAACCGTCTTTCTTTGTAGTGCACGGGCGCGGGCAGGTGTCTTACGACGTGCGGGTCGTGGGGCGGGTGCGCGTGCTCGTGTTACGACGTGCGGGTGATCGTGCGTGGGGGCGTGACCCGGATGCTGCATGCCGGGTGGTGGCCGTCACGAGCACTGCACCCGCACGCGGCCCTGCCCCGCATGTCGTAACACGGGCAACTGCCCCGCACCCCGGCGCGGGCAGGTGTCTTACGACGTGCAGGTCGTGGGGCGGGTGCGCGTGCTCGTGTTACGACGTGCGGGTGATCGTGCGTGG
>CBJLQC010000007.1:0-16526 GCA_966424955.1 uncultured bacterium
ATGGCCCCCCAGGTCTCGGCGCCCTTGCCGGCGGCCGTGTGGGCGGACGTGGTCGTCAGCGCGCTCAATCAGTCGGTCGCGGTGCAGGAGATGTCGCCGGCGCTGACGATGGTAGAGCACCGGCTGATCCGGTGGCTGTGCGAGGCGGCCGGATTTGCGCCGGGTGGAGGCACCTTCACATCGGGAGGCACAGAAGCAACGTTCACCGCTTTACTGGCCGCGCGTGCGGCCATTCTGCCTGACGCCTGGGAGCGCGGGCTGGAGGGCGAGCTGCCGGTGGTATTGTGCGGAGAGCACGCGCACTACGCGGTGACCCGCGCCACGGCACAGCTGGGACTGGGATTGAAACGCGCGGTGCTGGTGGCATCAGCCGGTCACCGGATGGATGTATCCGATCTGAGGGCAAAGCTGGGCCGCCTCGAGCAGGAGGCGGTGCCGGTCATGGCCGTGGTGGCGACGGCCGGCTCGACAGCGACCGGCTCGTTCGACGATCTGCCCGCCATTGCCGACATCTGCGATGAGCGCGGCATCTGGCTGCACGTGGACGGCGCGCACGGCGCTTCCGCGGTGCTCTCCGACCGGCACAGGAAAGCGGTGGCCGGCATCGAGCGCGCGCGTTCGCTGGCCTGGGACCCGCACAAGATGATGCTACTGCCGCTGTCGGCTGGGGTGCTGCTGGTGCGCGACGCCGCACAGCTCGATGCGGCATTCCGCCAGCAGGCTCCCTACCTGTTCCACGGCGGCGCGGAGCGGAGCTGGGACCAGGGCGGGCGCAGCTTCCAGTGCTCGCGGCGCGCCGACGCGCTGAAGTTGTGGGTAGCCGTGCAGCGCTACGGCACCCGTGCGTTCGGACTGCTGTACGACCACTTCGCCGAGCTGGCCGCCTACCTGTACGCGCGGCTGGCGGAGCACCCGGACTTCGAGCCGCTGCACGAACCCGAGTGCAACATTCTCTGCTTCCGCTACACGCGCGGCAGCGCGGCGAACCTGGACGAGAAAAATCTGAAACTGCGCACGCAATACAACACGCGCGGCACCGGCTGGATCACGTCTACCGTGTTGGCCGGACAACGCGTGCTGCGCGTGACGCTCATCAATCCGCGGATCAAGCGCGAGCACCTGGATGCCATGATCGGCGAGCTGGCGGCGATTGGAGAAAGACTAGAGTAATGCCCAGGACGATCATTGAGCCGTTCAAGATCAAGGTAGTGGAGCCCATTCGGATGACCACGCACGCGGAGCGCGTGGAGCGGCTGCGCGCGGCAGGATACAACGTGTTTCTGTTGCGTGCGGACGACGTGCTCATCGATCTGCTCACCGACAGCGGCACGGCCGCCATGAGCGCGGAGCAGTGGGCCGGCGTCATGCGCGGCGACGAAGCTTACGCGGGTAGCCGGTCCTTTTACCGGTTCGAGGCGGCGGTGCGTGAGCTGTTCGGCTTCAAGCACGTGATTCCCACGCACCAGGGACGCGCGGCGGAGCGCATCCTGTTCAGCACGATCTGCCAGCCGGGTGACGTGGTGCCCAACAACACCCACTTCGATACCACGCGCGCCAACATAGAGGCTACGGGCGCGCGTGCCGTGGACCTGCCCAGCGAGCACGCCCACGAAACACAGGCGCAGCACCCGTTCAAGGGCGACATGAATCTGGCTGCGCTGGAGCAACTGATTGCCGAGGTTGGAGCCAACCGGATCCCCGTCTGCATGCTGACCCTCACGAACAATTCGGGGGGCGGCCAGCCGGTATCGCTGGCCAATGTCAAAGCGGTGAGTGCAATCTGCCGGCGCCACGGCATTCCCTTCTACATCGATGCCTGCCGGTTCGCCGAAAATGCGTACCTCATCAAGCTGCGCGAAGAGGGGCAGCGCGAGCGGAGCGTGAAGGAAATCGTGCAGGAGATCTTCAGCTATGCCGACGGCTGCACGTTCTCCGCGAAAAAGGACGGGCTCGCCAACATAGGCGGCGCGCTCAGCACGAATGATGACCGCCTCGCCGAACAGGAGAAGGATCTGCTCATCCTGACGGAGGGTTTCCCCACGTATGGCGGCCTGGCCGGTCGCGATCTCGATGCCATCGCGGTTGGTCTCGCCGAGGTCGTGGATCACGACTATCTGGAATACCGGCTGGCGTCCGTGCGGTATCTCGGTGAGCACATCTCACGCGCCGGCGTGCCTATCGTGCAGCCGCCGGGCGGCCATGCGATTTATATCGACGCCGCGGCGTTGCTGCCGCATGTGCCGGCGCTGCAGCTGCCGGGCGCCGCCCTGGTTGCCGAGCTTTACGCGGAAGGCGGTGTGCGCGCCGTCGAGATCGGGACCGTCATGTTCGGGCGGCGCGATTCCGTAACCGGCGAGGAAATGGCCGGACCGCAGGAGCTGGTGCGACTTGCCATCCCCCGGCGCGTTTATACGCAGAGCCATATCGATTACGTGGTCGAGATCATCCTGGACGTGTATCGGAGGCGGCACGATATCGGCGGATTCAAGTTCGTCAGGCAGGCGCCGGTCCTGCGTCATTTCACAGCCGAGTTCGAACCCCTTTACGATTTCGGACGATAGGCGCTGCGTCGAACCGGATGGGCAAATGAGCGTGGGCAGCCACGCTGGCAATGGCTGGCGCCGGGTATGGACGTTGCGGTATTTCGGCACTCATAATACCTACTCGGGATTCCTGGAGGGTGGCCGCATGGAGCGTCGAATCAACCGCCGAACCAACCGCACCGGACTAGCTGCTCTTCTCACGATCAGCATTCTCACCGCCGCGGCATGCACGGATGAGGAAGTCGTATTTCGTGACCGCGAGCTGTTCGCGCCGGTCCAGTCGGCGGCCAACGGTTTCATCGGGTACAGCGATTCGACCGCGAAGTTCACCGTCTGCGGTAACTGCCACATCGGCCAACAGGATCAGTGGGACGAAACGGCGCACGCCAATGCCTGGGCCACGTTGGCGGCCAACCCGGGTAAGCAGGCGCTCTGCGAAAACTGCCACTCGGTCAACCAGCGCGGTAATGTCTCGACCCAGGCCGGAGGCTGGGAAACGGTGAAGGACGCGCGCTATCATGATGTCCAATGCGAGTCTTGCCACGGTCCCGGCCTGCCCCACGTTCAGAATCCCGACGCCGTCCAGCCCCTCGCGCCGCTGCGCGTCGATACCGGCCTGACCTACGGGTGCGGTGAATGCCACAACGGCACACACCACCCCTTCGTGGAGGAATGGCGCCGCTCCGGTCACTCGGTAGCCGTCGCCTATCCGGCCGGCCGCCCCGAATGCCAGCAGTGCCATCGCGGGCAGCAGGTGCTGCTCGCCTGGGGTGAAAAGGCGGACTACATCGAAAAGGATTCGGCGCAGCACCTGGCCATCACCTGCGGCGTTTGCCACGACCCGCACCGACGCGAATTTGAGGGACAGCTGCGTCATCCGGTGGATGTCCCGCGGATCGAGGAGCACCTTTGCGCGCGCTGCCACAACAAGCGCGCCGTCCCCGATTCGGCCAGCACACAAGGGTTGAACCCGCACTCGCCGGAGTCCGAGCTGCTGGTCGGTTTGGCTGGCTGGTATCCGCCGGGCGCCAACATCGATCCCGGTCAGATCCTCGGCACGCATGGCTCGACGGCTAACCCGGGGTTGTGCACGACCTGCCATGTGGTGAAATACCAGATCACCGATCAGGCGACCGGGCAGTTCGTTTTCAACTCGACCGGCCACACCTTCGCGGCGGCCGCATGTGTGGATGGCCAGGGCATCCCGGTGGGCGGCGATTGCGTGATTTCAACCTCGGCACGCAGCTTCAAGGGGTGCACGGCGTCCGGATGTCACGGCACCGAGGCAGCAGCTGCTTCGGCGTTGCTGACCGCGAGCACTCGCATCCGTACATTGACCGACCAGCTGGGCGCCATGCTGCTCGCGGTGGATCCCAACCTGGCCGGGGCCGGTGGGCAGATCGACGCGAGCAACCCGCAGTTCACGGTTGCCGAAGGCGCCTATTTCAACTGGCGCCTCGCCACGGAGCGCGGCGAAGACAACGCCGATCCGGTGCGGCAGGTGATGGCGTCCACGGTCCATAATCCGTTCCTTATGGAAACGCTGCTGCGCGAAAGCATGAATGAAATGCGGCGCACTTACAATCTGCCGTAGGTGGGAACGGGTGACCGTGCGGCGTACCAACGAACCGGTATATCACGATTAGGAACATCCTTCCTCGTTTCGGGCGATGGTTTCGTAGTCTGCCAAAGTCCGTTCTGGCCGCGCTAGCGGTCGCTCTCCTGGTAGGCATGGGAGCGGCCGCTTATTACGGCTATCGCATGTACGACTACGTGCAGCACGACAACGACTTTTGTCTGGGCTGCCACCTGATGGTCGATCCGTACGAGCGCTTCGCGCGGAGCGAGCATCGCGGGCTCGGCTGCAAGGCCTGTCATCAGCCGACCATGACTGCACGCAGCAAGATGGCGCTCACGCAGATCATCCAGAATCCGGAAGAAATCGAGGAGCACGCGCAAGTTCCCAACGAGCGGTGCGAGGCGTGCCATGTGAAGGGCAATCCGGAGGAGTGGAAGCTGATCGCCAACTCCGCGGGGCATCGCGTGCACCTCGAATCGAAGGCGCCGGAGCTGCAAGGGTTGAATTGTGTGGAGTGTCACTCCACTTCCGTGCACGAGTTCGCGCCGACCGACAAGACGTGCGCGCAGAGCGGCTGCCACGAAGGCATCAAGATCCAACTCGGCAAGATGGGGCAGATGACCATGCACTGCGCCGTTTGCCACGAATTCAACCGCCCGGTGGCCACGACGGTCGCCGCGGACAGTCTGCCGGGCGCGCTGACGCCACGATCCGAAGAGTGCCTGAGCTGCCACGCCATGCGTCAATTGGTGGCCGACCAGTTCCGTGGTGACGACCCCCACAATGCGGAGTGCGGGGTGTGCCACAATCCGCACGAGCAGAAGCAGCCGGCGGAAGCCGTGCGCAGCTGCGCGACGTCGGGGTGCCATTCGCAGCCGGATACGTTGTCACCGATGCACCGCGGTCTGCGCGCGGGAGCGCTGCAGCAATGCACCGAGTGCCACAAGGCGCACAAGTTCGCGATCCAGGAAACGCAATGCCTGGATTGCCACAAGGACATCTTCGAGGATCGGCTCAGTGCACCACGCCCCATAACCGCAGCGCCGGCGCGCGGATCGATTCGTTTCGTGCACGTCACGGTGCCGCCGCAGGCACGGCCCACCAGCTTTGTGCACCTGGCACAGCAACCGCAACGGCAACAGCAGCCGCCGGGTGGTATCGTCGGACGCAACTTTTCGCATAGCCGGCATCGTCAGGTGGCCTGCGGGAGTTGCCACGACACCCAGCGAACGCACGGCGAGATCAGAATCCGCAGCAATCGTGACTGCCAGGCGTGCCATCACGGAAACCAGACAGTCGCGGCCAACTGCACGCGCTGTCACCAGGCCAACGAGTATGCCACACGGGCGTATCCCATCACGCAGCGTTTCGCGTTTTCGGTCGGTCAGCCCCGCGTCAAGGAACGGCGGATGACGTTCGACCACAGGCCGCACGGCGGCGTAGCGTGCACGCAGTGCCATCGCGACGCGCTGACGCGCAGCGCGGCGAACGTAGAGTGCAAGACGTGTCACCAGGATCACCACAAGCCGACGGAGTCGTGCATGGCTTGCCACCCCACACCGCGGCAGGGCGTGCACACGCGCAACGTGCATGTTGGGTGCGGCGGCTCGGGCTGCCATAGCGAATTGCCGGTCGCGGGCGTGCCGCGCACGCGTCCGTTCTGCCTCGCGTGTCACCAGGACATGATCAATCACCAGCCGCGCGGCAACTGCGCCGATTGTCACCGCCTGCCCGCGCCGCGGCGCGCGAGCGCGGACTGATGATGCGCCGCGCCGTCCTCCTCGCATTGCTGGTGACGGCAACTCAACAGGCATACGCGCAGGATTTCCGCGGCACGCTCTCCAACATGGCGCGCTACGTCGAGATGCGGCCCATTGCCCGCGACACGGTGGACAGTCTGAGCACGACGATCGATGAGCGGGGCCGTCCATCGTTCGAGGGACGGCCGGTCTTCTGCCAGGGCCAGACCTGCACCTACTTCCGTCCGGAGCCGGTCGAACATACGGTCGGCATGAGTCAGGACCTGACCGTTACCGCCTGGGGCTTCGGCGTGGAAGGGTTGAGCGCGACCATCTTCCTGCGCGCGCGCCAGGACCTGGCGGGCGACTTCACGTGGCCGCGCTACGACGATCCGTTCGATGCGGTGCTGGCATACGCGGAGTTCGCGCGCGAGCGCTACCGCGTGCGCGCCGGACGTCAGCGCTCGCTGACCGGCCTGGGCTTCTATTCTTTCGATGGGCTGAGCGCCTTCGTCAATCCAAGCGACTGGGTGACCCTCGAGGTGTATGGCGGGCGCAGCCTGGCGCGCGCGCTGGAGGAGCCGCGCCACGAAGCGCTCGGCGCCATCGAGAATTTCATCCCCGACAACAACGCGTGGCTGGTGGGTGCTGCCGCGGAACTGCAGGCTGCGAACGGCATGGCCGGGTCGGTGCGCTACCAGCGCGAGCTGTGGAGCGATCGCGGCGCACTCATTTCCGAGCGCGCGTCCGTGGATTTCCGCTCGAGTATTCTGCGCATCGTGAATGTCGAGGCAGCCGCGGATTACGACGTCGCCTTCAACCGCGTCGGCAAAGCGCACGTGACCTTGCGCCGCCAGCTCATGAACAACCGGCTGAGCCTGGAAGCCACCGGACGCAGGTATCTTCCCTTCTTCGAGCTGTGGACGATCTGGGGCGTGTTCAGTCCGGTCGCGTATCACGAGGCCGAGCTGCAGGCCGGGTGGGCGGCCACCGAAGCCATCGACTTGTGGGCCAGCGCGAGCTTGCGTCGCTACGAGGACGCGGAAGCCGCCGTCTTCATCGCGCCGGCCGAGGATGAAACGCAGCGTTTCGCGCTGCGCGCGCGCGCCCGGCTGAATGACGCGTGGATGGTCGATGGCGAGTACCGCCTCGAAAACGGGTTCGGCGCGTTCCTGAGCTCCGGCGAAGCGAGCGCTGCCTGGACGCCCTCGGAACGACTGCGCGCTGGTGTGTATGCCACCGCGTTCCAGCAGATCCTGGAGTTCCGCACGGGCGAGGCCGTCGTGTTCGGGGCAGGCGTAACGCTCGACTACGAGCTGACGCGCGCATTGCGCCTGAGTGGAGGCGGCACCTTCTATCGGCAGGCGTTCGACAACCGGCCATCATCGATCGACTGGAGCCAGAAGCGCGGCTGGCTCGGCATCGAGTGGAGCTTCGGCCGTGACCCGGGCGAGGAGACGCTGCAGCCATGAAACGCGCCTACCTGGCCATCCTTGTCTTCCTACTGGGCGCCGCGGGCGCTCTGGTTGCCGTCCAGCGAGCGCAGGAACCGGAGTTCCCGCATCAGCAGCACGCGCGGCTCTTCCCGCTCTGCACGGGCTGCCATGAAGGCGTGCCCGAGGGGGATCGCGCCAATTTCTATCCGTCGCGCAGCATGTGCGAGCAGTGTCACAACGGCAGCCAGCAGCGTCGCGTCAACTGGACGGCACCCGCGCCGTATGCGAGCAACCTCCAGTTCTCGCACCCGCAGCACGAGGCTGAGAAGCCGCTCGACTGCTCCACCTGTCACACCGCGGCCGGCCAGCCGCGGATGGCCATCGAACGGCGCGTCGTACCGGCTCGCTGCTTCGAATGCCACCGGGGAACGAATCACATCGTAGACGCCGTCTGCAGCGAGTGTCATGTACCGCTGTCACGCACCAGCTTCGCGGCGAACCGCGTCGAGCGGCTGCCCAAGCCGCCCTCGCACGATGCGCCGGATTTCCTGCAGCGGATGCACGGCGAGCTGGCCCGCGCGGACCGCACGCGATGCCAGGTTTGTCACACGCGCGAACGGTGCGCGGCGTGCCACGTGAACGCGCGCACGCAAAGCGAGGTGCAAGCGTTCGAGCCGGCCGGCTCGGAGCTGCAGCTGCCGGCGTTCCCTGCGCGCTACTTCCTGCCGGACTCGCATCGCGATCCGGACTGGCTCGATGAGCACGGCGGCGCCGCACGCACCAACATCCAGCAATGCTCGAGCTGCCACACGCGCGAAAGCTGCGCGACATGCCACGCCGTCAATGCGCCGGGCGCCGTGCGCGCGCTGCCGAGCCGAGTCGCCGTGACCGCGCCCGGCGTGTCGGCCACGCGCCGTGCGCCGCCGACGCACCGCACGCCCTTCTTCGACCGTGAGCACGGCACGCTGGCCGCGGCGAGCCGGCAGGCATGCCTGGGCTGTCACCAGCGCACCGAGTGCGAGAAATGCCACACCGCGCAGAGCGCCGGACGCGATCGCATCAGCAGCGCACAGCCGTCGGGCATGACGGTGCTGGTCAAGGCGAGCGCAGCGCAGCAGCCACCGGACACTTCGAGGCGCCGGCGCGCCCCGGCCCGCAACCGCGCTGCTTACCATCCTGCCAATTTTTTGGAGCGGCATGCCAGCGCCGCCTACAATCGCAACCTGGAGTGCTCGAACTGCCACGACACGTCGCGGTTCTGCCGCGACTGCCACGAGCAGCGCGGCATGGGCACGTTCGGCCGCATCCAGCCCGGCTTCCATGATGCGCAGCCGCTCTGGCTGCTCAATCACGGCAAGCCGGCACGCCAGGGGCTCGAGAGCTGCGCGTCCTGTCACAAGCAGACGGACTGCATGCAATGCCATTCAGGCCTCGGCTCTTTGCGCGTCAGCCCGCATGGTCCGGGCTTCGATGCCGCACGCGTTCAGTCGAAGAACCAGCGGCTTTGCTTCGCGTGTCACCTGTCGGATCCGCTACAGAGAGGGACCACGCCATGACTTTCGGGAAAGGGATCGGGTGGGGGAACGGCCTCGGTTTAGGGCTCGTGCTTGGGCTCGGGATCGGGAGCTCTGGATGCCGGCAACCGGGGGAAGATCAGAAGACGGAATCGATCGGAGCGGCGGATGTGAAGCAGGAACGGGCGGAGCGTTCGCCGGAGTTCATCGCCCAGCTGGACAGCGGCAACACGGCGTATCGTGCCAAGGACTACGAGCGGGCGATGCGGCACTATCAGGCAGTCACACGAATCGACGAAAAGGAAGCAGCAGGCTGGTTCGGCATCTACATGACCGAGCTGGCGCGCGGCAATGCCGCGGCCGCGGACTTGGCGCTCAAGCGCGCGCAAGAGCGCGCGCCTGGCGCCTCATTGATCCATCCCTAATTCGAAGTACGTCCCTCCAGCTCATCGGCCAGCCGCGGCGCCTTGAACACCTTGCGGATGGCTTCCGGAATCGCGCGTGAGTGCACACTGACGGCGCGCGCCACTTCATCCGTAAAGATGAAGCGGTTGGGCAGCTGCTCGATGTTCCCGTCGAAGATCAAGCCGACCACTTCGGCGTTTCGATTGATGACCGGACTCCCCGAGTTGCCGCCAATGATGTCGTTCGTCGAAACGAAGTTCAGCGGCGTGCTCAGGTCCAGCGCGGTACGCGCGTCCTTCCAGCGCTGCGGCAACTGGAACGGCTCCTTGTCATCGAATGCGGCATTGCGTCCGAACATACCGAAAAAGGTGGTCTTGTACGGAGCAACGGTGCCGTTGTTCGGATATCCCTTCACCACACCATCCGTGATGCGCAGTGAGAACGTGGCATCCGGCGGCAGCGATTTGCCGTACGCCGCGAAGATAGCTTGCCCGACGCGTTCCGCTTCCGAAGAGATCTGATAGTTGAGTCGGGCCTGCTGCCGGGCGATCGGCATTGCGATGGCGTCGACGCGGCGCGCCAGCTGGATGAGCGGATCTTTAGACGCGGCGACCGCCGCGGCGCCGCCTTCGATCAGCGGACGCCGGAAAGATGGATCGCCGAGCTGGGTCGATTTGATGATGTCGGCGGCGGCCTGCTCCGGCTTGCGCCCGGCCAGGAGCGCGGTCAGCACGGGATCCTTCGCGTCCAGCTCCTGCTGCGCGGCGGTGAGCCAGGCGGTGAGGTTGGCCTGCTCGACAGCCGGATCGACCGGAATATTGAGCAGCTGGTTGCGCAGCGTGGCGATCGCGTTGCCGCGGTATTGTGGCAGCCGGGCCGAATCAGCCAGCGCTTCCTGGGCGGGCAGCCGCACGATCAGCGCAGCCATATTCAATAGCGTCGAGCCGGCCAGTGGGTAGTACCGCGACTGCACGGCGACGCGCTTCAGCTGGCGCTGCGCAGAATCGATTTTCGCCCACGCGTTGCCGAACTGCGCGCGCAGCTTGGGGTCCCGGTTGATCCGTGCGCGGAAATCCTGCTCGAACGCCCGCTTGCGCGCCATGACCGTGTCGTTCGTCAGGCCCGACAGGTAGCCCGTGATGGCCTTCAGTGAATTCTGCGCACTGAAGAGAGTGTTCTCATAGCGACGCTTGGCTTCCGGACTCTGCGCCGACAGCTGCTCGAGCGTGGCGATCTGCCGCCGCAGCCCCGCGAGCTGCGCGGGATACGTGACGTCACGCAGATACTCCATTTGCGAAACGGTGAGCAGCCGGCCGGTCGAGCCCGGATTGCCGGTCACGAAGACGAGATCGCCTTCCTGGGGGCCGCTCGCGCTCCATTTCAGGAAGTGCTCGGGACGCAGCGGCTGATCGCCCGCATACGCGCGCAGCAGCGTGACGTCCAGGTCGTAGCGCGGGAACGTGAAGTTGTCCGGGTCGCCGCCGAAGAAACTGGCCGCCTCTTCGGGGGCGAAAACGAGACGCAAATCATCAAAGCGCTTGAAGCGGTACAGCGAGTAAACGCCGCCCTGGTACATCCCCACGACCTGGCAGGTCAGCCCTTGCGGGCATTCGCGCTGTATCGCCGCGATCTCGGCATCGCGCTGCTCGACGCGTTGCGCGGGGTTGGTCGCCGTGATTTTGGCGTGCACTCGGCTGGTCACATCCTCGATCGACTGGAGCTGATCGACATAGAGGTTGGGACACTTCTTCTCCTGCTCGCGGGTAGCCGCCACGAAACCGGTCGTCTGGTAGTTCGTATCCGCCGGCGAAACCGCGGAGATGCACGACCGCGCGCAGTGATGGTTGGTCATGATCAGGCCGTCCGCCGAGACGAAAGAGGCGGAGCAGTTGGGCAGCCGGATGGAGGCCAGCCGTACGCGGTCCAGCCACGCCTGGTCGGGCGTGAAGTTGTAGCGAGCTTTCCAGTATTCGAGCGGCGGTGAATCGAACGTCCACATGGTCCCGAACTCGGGACGGTAGGAGGCCGGCAGATTGGCGTTCTGGGCGTGCGCGGCAGGGCCGGCCAACCCGGTCAGCGCTGCCCCTATGAAAGCCCGTAACAGTAGGCGGGTCATGAATATCCCTCACTCATCAGATGTTGTCGCGCGCCCGCGCGAGCCGCAAAAAAAGCGCCCCTAAGGTTAGGGCGCGGACGAGGCTTTGACGAGACATGTCAAAGTTATTCCGGTTTGCGGCGTTCCACGACAGAGTCGTAGAATAGCCGCATCCCCTTCACTTCCGAGGAGTCCGCATGAGCAACTGGCGAAGGTACCTTACGCTCGTTGTCAGCCTGCTGGTCCTGCCTGTCATGTCCGCATCAGCCCAACAGACATCGTACACGGTGACGGGCCGAGCGTTGGATGAGGCGACCAACGGACCGCTGACCGGCGTACAGGTTTTGATTCGCGGCACCGCATTCGGCGCGCTGACCAACGCCGAGGGCCGCTACACAATTGTCGCCCGGCTGAATCCGGGCAGCTACACGGTCGAAGCGCAGATGATCGGGCGCGAGACGGTGACCCGGCCGATCACGCTGGGATCGGACCGGGCGGTGGCGGTGAGCGACATCACGATGCGCAACGCCGCGATCTCGCTGGAAGAAGTCGTCGTCACCGGAACGGCCGCTCCAACCGCGCGCCGCGCGATCGGCAATGCCGTAGCCACAGTGGCCGGACCGACGATCAACGAAGCTCCCGCCGCGACCATCGACCAGGCGCTGCAAGGCAAGATTTCCGGCGCCGTCATCCAGAGCAACACGGGAACACCCGGGGGCGGTGTCTCGGTGCGCCTGCGCGGCACCAGCTCGATCGTGGCCGGTGCGGAGCCGCTCTATATCGTCGATGGCGTCATTGTCGACAACAATGCCGACCAGCAGATCAACTTCGGGTATCGGTCCAATCCCTCGAACCGGCTGGCGGACCTCGATCCCAACGACATCGAGCGCGTGGAGGTGCTGAAGGGCGCGGCGGCCGCTGCGCTGTACGGCTCGCGCGCGAACAACGGCGTCGTGCAGATCTTCACGAAGCGGGGACGCGCGGGCCGCACGCAGTTCACGGCGGAAACCCGTTTCACCAACGGTCATCTGCCCAAGACGATCGACTTCGCGCTGACGCCGGTCGATGTGAACGGCGTGGCAGTCCAGCGGTACGATCCGCAGGATCTGCTCTTCCGTTCGCCCTGGAGCAATGACACCTACCTCGCCCTCTCAGGCGGCAGCGACGAGACCCAGTACTACATTTCCGGCAACTGGACGGAAGAAAAGGGCATCATGATCGGCTCCGATCATGAGAAGCTCAACGTCCGAATGAATCTCGACCAGCGGGTAAGCAGCTGGCTTTCGCTGGGTGCCGGCGCCAACTACGTGCGCAGCAACACTAATCTCGTAATCAATGGCGAGAACGGCTTTGGTGGATTGTTGACCGCCGCGGTGTTCACCCCAACGACGCTGAACATCGCGCAGCGCGATCCGCAAACCGGATTGCTGGTCAACACGCTGGCCGGGCCGTTCCCGAATCCGCTGCTGGTCGTGGAAAACTGGGAGACTCCGCAGGAGAACAACCGCTTCGTCGGTTCGTTCAACGCGCGCGCCAATCCGTTCGGCAGTCTCCGCCTCGACTACCGCCTGGGTTACGATCGGTACGAGCTGGAAACCGGACTTTCGATCCCGCGTGGTGATCCCAATGCGCTGACCGGCAGCGCAACATCGACCAATCGTCGCAACATGCTCATCAACAACGACCTGGTGGCGAACATCGACTACGGGCTGGGCGAGTCGGTTCGGATGACTACCTCGGCGGGCATGAACCACACGTACCAGCGGGTCGATCAGTTCAACCTGGGCGCATCCGACCTGACGCCATTTACCACCCTCGTGCGCGGTGCGGTGCAGTCCGCTTCGGAGGCGCGCATCGAAGCCATCACGCTCGGTTTCTTTGGACAGCAGCAGGTGTCGTTCGGAAACCGCCTGTACCTGACGGGCGCCGCCCGGGTCGATGGATCCTCGACGTTCGGCGCCGATGAGCGCTGGCAGATCTATCCGAAGGTGAGCCTCTCCTACGTCGTCAACGAGGAGTCGTTCTGGCAGAACTCGATGCCTTCGTGGTTCTCCGGCCTGCGCCTGCGCGGAGCGCTCGGCTACGCCGGCAACCAGCCGCCGCTGGCCGACGCCTACACACGAGTGCCGCGCTATACCTCGCTCACCAATGTGACGCGCCTCGGCCTCGTGCCTATGGCGACGCCGGGTAATCCCAATCTGAAGCCGGAGCGGCAGCGTGAGTGGGAGGTCGGCTTCGATGCGTCCTTCCTGAACGCGCGCCTGGGCGCGGTGGTCACCTATTACGACAAGTACACATTCGACCTGCTGCTCAGCCGGCCGTTCACGCCGAGCGCAGGCTTCGCCAGCGTGCTCGACAACATCGGCGAGATGAGCAACAAGGGCTGGGAGATCGAGCTCAACTCGGTCAACCTGCAGCGCTCCCGGCTCACCTGGAACTCGAAGCTGATCTATTCGCGCAACCGGAACCGCGTAGAGAAACTGAACAGCGCGCCGTTCTTCGTGGGATACACCAACCTGGTAGCAGAGGGATTCCCGCTGGGCATGCACTGGATGCCCGCTTACTTGCGCGATGCGAACGGTACCATCCAGACCGACTCACTGGGTGCTCGGCTGGCCGGCGCGTGCGCGGTGCCCGACTGCCCGATCGCCACGCCCAACAAACGCGTAGTGGGCGATCCGTGGCCCGATTTCAGCGCGTCGCTGCTCAATGAGTTCCAGGTCGGTGACTTCACGGCTTCGATTCTGTTCGACGGCTCGTTCGGACAGGATCTGTGGAACCAGACGGCCCGCATCATGGACATTTTCGCGGCGGGCCCCAACTACGACCGCCGGCTGCGCGGTGAGCTGACCGCGGCGCAGCTGTCACGATACACTTCCATCTGGGAGAACTATCTGGAGGACGCGTCCTACATCAAGCTGCGCGATTTCCGCGTCGGCTACACGACCAAGGCCGACTGGCTGAGTAAGATCGGCGCCACGGGCGCGCACATCGAGCTGGTGGGCCGTAACCTGCTGACCTGGACGGATTACAGTGGCTACGATCCGGAAATCAACATGTTCGGTCTGAGCACTGTAGAGCGTGGCACCGACTTCGCCGTTTACCCGAATCCTCGCACGATCGGTTTCAGCGTGCGACTCACGTACTGATGCAGGGAGTAACGAAAATGAAAGCCAAACATCAGATGCGCTGGGTCGTGACATGCGCTGTAGCCGTCATGCTGGGCGCGTGCGACCTGGATCTGACCGATCCGAACAACCCGAACGAAATCGACGTCATTACCGATCCTACCGGGTTGAAGCAGGTTGGTATCGGCCTACAGGCCGAATACGGCAACGCGCTCGTCAACCCCATTTACGTGGATGCGCTGGTCATGGACATGATCGGCGCCATCCCGCAGGCGTTCGAGAGCTACCGTCGCGTGGACGAGGGTCTGTCCATCGACTACGATCTCGGACCGTCGACGGAGCCCTGGGCATCCATGTACGATGTGGTGCAGGTGGCGGATGTGCTGCTCACGAACGTGCCCCAGGTAACTTCGTTGCAGACGGGCACGGCGAGCGGCCTGATTGCGCTCGCCGAGCTGTTCAAGGCCATGGCGTTCGGGCACCTGCTCCAGATCTACGAGCGGATTCCGCTGGACGTGGGGCTGGACAACCTGAATCCGCAGTTCGCGACCCGGCAGGAGGGGTTGGCCGAAGTGCTGCGCCTGCTCAACGATGCGCGTACCCAGATTCAGACCACGCCGCCATCGGCGGAATTCAACAACGAAGTCCTGGCACCCGGCTTCAATCTGGCCGCGACCATCGATGCGATGATCGCGCGCTACGCGCTCATCGCGGGTGACTATGCGCAGGCGCTGGCAGCGGCGCAGCGCGTGCCGCTCAACACGATCTCCGAGCTGCGCTTCTCCTCGGCGGATCCCAATCCGCTTTGGAACATGTGGCTGGGACCCGGCGGCAACGCCTTCCGCATGTTTCCGGAAGACCGGTTCCGCCTCAATGCCCAGGCCGGTGATCAGCGCGTCGCCTACTGGGTGAAAGCGGCCAACATCACGGGATCCAATGTGGCTTCACCGCTCGATTCGCTCGTCCGCTATGCCGTGCGTGAGGCGAGCTTCCCGGTGTATCTCCCGGATGAGATGCGGCTGATCATGGCGGAGGTGTATGCGCGGCAGGGCGATCTCACGCAGGCGCTGACGCTGCTCAACCAGGTGCGCACGCAGTGTTCTTCACCGCTCAATGAGCCGGTGGCGTGCCTGCCCGCGTTGACGCCCGCGGATGTGCCCACGCAAGCCGCGATGCTGGCGGCGATTTACGTGGAGCGGCAGTACGAGCTGTACCTGCAGGGACTGCACTGGTCGGATGCACGACGCTTCGGCGTGCCGACCAAATACACGTTCCTGATGGTCTCGGCGGCCGAATGCTCGCGGAACAGCAATGCGCCACCCGAGCTGTGTCAGGGGACGACCTTGCCGCAATAGTCGGCGAAGTCCGTCCAGGAGGAAGCCCCGTGCGGAATCTCGCGCGGGGCTTCTTTATTGGAGATTCAAAACGAAGTCGCGCAGCTGGACTTCATCCGCGAACGAGCCATCGTAGGGTACCTGCGGGCGATATGCTTCGTTGCTGGCGCGCCGTCGATTCCGGTAAACCTTGAGCGGATAGCTCAACCAGGTCAGCTCGGAAATGGGACCACCCCAGACTTCCATGTAATCGGTATCTACACCGGTCGTCTGACCGACTTGTACCACGGCCGCGTGCAGGCGCATGCGATCCAGGAAGTCCAGGCACGCGCTGAAACAGCTCGGAGTGGTAATGACGATGATGCGGCCAGGTAGCGTTACGGCGGGTGGCGCAGGCACGCCTGTACGCGTGCGCTGCGTTCCGTAAAACTCCTGGCCGCGCCGAAATGCAGCTTCCGCCGAATCCACGAATGCCTTGAACTGCCGCGCACTTTCACTCCCGGCACCCGCGCGTTGCACGATTTGCTGTTCGATGCCGCGCATCGCCCTGATGTTGTCCGCCGACAATCGCCACTCGGTGTAGACTCCGTCGAACAAGTACGCCGTTGCCTGCTGTCGCCACGTGTCGCCGAACACAATGCCGGCGATCTCATCACCCCATGATGAGGATCCGCCCGTGTTGCCACGCAGGTCAAAAACGACCGTGCGCCACGACGGGGTATCGCGCAGGAAGGACCGCAGCGAATCCAGCGT
>CBJLQC010000008.1:0-16272 GCA_966424955.1 uncultured bacterium
TGGCGCCCGGCGCCATGCCCAGGCCGCCGACCTGCGCAGCCGCGGCATCAGAAAGGTAGTCACCATTCAGATTGGGCGTGGCAATCACCGAGTACTCGTCCGGACGCAACAATAACTGCTGGAACATGGCGTCGGCGATGCGGTCCTTGAGGACGACGTCGCCATCACCGCTCTCGCCCTCCTTGATCACCTTGCCCGCGTATTTCTCGGCGGCCAGCTCGTAACCCCAGTCACGGAAGGCGCCTTCGGTGTACTTCATGATGTTGCCCTTGTGGACCAGCGTGACGGACGGCTTGTGATGTTTGAGCGCGAAGCGGAGCGCGGCGTTGATGAGACGCTTCGAGCCGAATTCGCTCATCGGCTTGACACCGATCGCACTGTCCTCGCGGATGTCGGCGCGCAGCTGGTTGACGAGATACTCGCGCACCTGCTCCGCCTCGGCGCTGCCCGCCTTCCACTCGATGCCGGCATAAACATCTTCCGTGTTTTCCCGGAAGATGACCACGTTCACCTTCTCCGGCTCCTTGACCGGCGAGGGCACACCCGGGATGTAACGGACGGGGCGGATGCACGCGTAAAGATCGAGCACCTGCCGCAGCGTGACGTTCAGCGAGCGGATACCACCGCCCACCGGCGTGGTGAGCGGGCCTTTGATGCTCACCTTGAACCGCTCGAGTGCGCGCACCGTCTCTTCGGGCAGCCATTCGCCGGTCGTATGGAGCGCTTTCTCGCCGGCGAATACCTCCATCCAGACGATCTTGCGTTCGTCGTGATAGGCGCTTTGCACCGCGGCATCCAGCACGCGACTGGTGGCCCGCCAGATGTCCGGGCCGGTGCCATCACCTTCGATGTAGGGAATGATCGGACGGGCCGGCACCAACATCTCGCCATCGGCAAAGGTAATCTGGTCACCGTCCGACGGTATACGTGCGAATTTATAGTCGTTTGGCATGATCATCTATCGTTGCGCGATCGGTTGCACTCGCTTGCCATGCGGCCCAGTGTATTCCGACTGCGGTCGAATCAAGCGGTTGTCCTTGTGCTGCTCCATGATGTGCGCGGTCCAGCCGGCCATGCGCGCGCACGCGAAAATATTGGTGAACAGGTCCTTGGGGATGCCCAGCGTGTAGTAGACCGACGCGCTGAAGAAGTCCACGTTGGGATAAATCTTCTTGCCGCGCCGGTCCATCTCCTCGCGGACCACTCGCTGAATGATCTCCGCGATCTCCAGCCACTGGCTGTGCCCGCCGGCGCGCGCGTTCAGCTCCTCGGCGAGCCGCTTCAGAATCGGGGCGCGCGGATCCGTCGTCCGATACACGCGGTGACCGAATCCCATGATCCGTTCACCACGCGCCAGCGCATCGCGTACCCACTGCTCGGCGTGGGCCGGCGCGCCGATCTGCTCCAGCATGGTCATGACCTGCTCGTTGGCGCCGCCGTGCAGCGGGCCCTTGAGCGCGCCGACCGCCGCGGTAATCGCGGAGTGCATGTCCGCGAGTGTGCCGGCCGCCACGCGCGCCGCGAAGGTCGAGGCATTCATGCCGTGCTCGGCGTGCAGCGTCAGCGCGACGTCGACAATGCGTGCCTCCAGCTCGTCCGCCGGCTCGCCGCGCAGCATGTAGAGGAAATTGTCGGCGAGACGCAAATCCGGCCGGGGCGTCACCGGCTCCTGGCCGCGCCGCACCCGTTCAATCGCGGCTGTAATCGTTACTGCCTGCCCGGTCATACGCACGGCTTTGCGCAGGTTGGCCGGTTCGGAATTATCTTCCGCGTCGTCGTCAAAAAAGGAGAGGGCGGAAACCGCGGTCCGAAGCGTGGCCATGGGATGATCGGCCGGGCCGGCCATGCGGCAGATTTCGATGATCCGGGGATCGACAGCGGCACTTTCGGCGATGTTTCGCCGCAGGTCCTCGAGCTGTTTCGAATTGGGGAGGCTTCCGAACCAGAGCAGATGGCAGACTTCTTCAAAACTGGCGTTTTCGGCGAGGTCCTCGATTTCGTACCCGGCATAGACGAGGCGGCCTTCCTCGCCATATACGTGACTTAGCGCGGTTTGTGCTGCGACCACGCCCTCCAGGCCTTTTGACGACATGCCCATTTCCTCCGGGGCTTTAAAATCGATAATCAGGGTCGTTGCGCGGTCGCTTTGGGGCAGCCCAGGCAGGTGCGGCGGTCGGCCGCCCGCCGCGGATCCACAGAGCGCTCCAGGCAAGCGCGCCAAACTAGGAAGTGGCCTATGCCAATACAAGAGCCGGGGATAGCCGAAGTTAGTGACGATGAAGGGCTTGGATCGTCTTGAAGATTGAGGCCGTGGAGCAGCTGTCGGATCGTGAGGTGGTGGGGCGGGTCGCCGGTGGCGACGTCGAAGCCTACCGCCTGCTCGTCCGGCGCTACCAGGACATGCTGTTTCGGCACGCGCTGCGCATGACCGGAGAGCATGACGTGGCAACTGACCTGGTCCAGGCCTCGTTTGTAAAAGCTTATACGAACCTTGCGCGGTGCCGCGATCCTGAACGCTTTGGGGCGTGGCTATACCGTATCCTGGCGAATGCGTGCAAGGATCATTTGAAAAGCAAGCGGCGCAAGGATGTCAGCATCGAAGATCAAACCCACCTGGCTGATCTGGGTGTCAGTCCCGCCGCCGACCTGGAGAGAGCGCAGCTGCGCACGCAGCTGAATCGTGCCGTGGCCGCGCTCCCCCACTCATTGCGAGAGGCCTTCATCCTGAAACACGTGGAAGGCCGCTCGTACGAGGAAATGGCCGAGCTGCTCGAGGCGTCCGTGCCCGCGCTCAAGATGCGGGTGCATCGTGCGCGAGAAGCGCTCAAAGAGGAAATGGAGCAACAGCTCCTATGAACATGGACAAGCGGTTACAGGCATACCTGGATGGCGAGCTGGAGCGCTCGGCGCTCCCCGCGGATCTGCGTGCAGAAGCAGAGCGCTGGGACGAGCTGGACGCGCTCACCACGGAGCTGCGCGCCGAAACCGCGCCGCGCTGGCTGGAGACGCGCATCATGGCCACGCTGCCGGCCCGCGTGCCGACCAGCTGGTGGCAGCGCGCGGTACACTGGCTGATGCAGCCGCAGCCCGTTACCGTCCGGCCCGCGACGATCGGCCTGGCGGGCGCGGTCGCCATGTTGAGCATCCTGCTGCTCAACCAGCCGGAGCCGACATCGATCATGCCGACGCCGGTGATGCCCACGCTGACCGTGTCCAGCCCGAATACGCCAGTGATCTACGTGCAGTTCGCATTCGCCCATCCGGAAGCGCAGTCGGTCACGGTGGCGGGTGACTTCAACGACTGGGACGCGGAAGCGACTCCCTTGCGTGACACCGATGGTGATGGCGTGTGGACCGGCCTGATCGCACTTCGTCCCGGCATGCACAAGTACATGTTCGTCGTGAATGGCGAACAGTGGGTGACAGATCCCGAAGCGGAGCGTTACGTTGACGACGGTTTTGGCAATCGCAATGCCGTCATCGCGATCACTCCGCCCGGGAGGACGATCTGAGGAGAGATCTACACCGCTCAATACTGCTGACGACAATTCTGATCGTTGCGCCCGTGTCCGCCGCGGCCCAGACGTCGTGGTGGCTGGATGGCGCCTACAGCACGGCGCGGCCGCCGGCCGGCGCGCCCCAGGAAGGCTCGACGCATTACGGGCTGCTCGGGGTGCGCGGCGAAACGGTGCTGCAGCCCTATACGCTCAAGACGAACATTTCAGGTGGACACGCGCTGGAGAACGGCGGAGGTCGATGGCTCTGGTTTCAGGGCGAGGCGCAGCACGATTACGGCAGGCTCGGCCTGTTTCTGCTGCAGTACCGGCAATCGTCCGACTATCAGACGATGGGCGCCCACCTCCAGCCCCAGCTGCGGTTCGCACATAACGCGCTGACCGTACGGCCGCTCGCGGCGATCGCGCGCTGGAAAGCTGGAGACAGCTCCGCCGTCTTGTACGGCGTGGCCGGTGGGCAGGCACAATGGCAGCAAAGCATCCGCGGTGCGCTGCTGCGTCTTTCCGGCGATGCGTATACCACGGGAGACAACGGCTTCGCGTCCGGCGGTTATTTTACGCTGAGTGCGGATGCATACACGGTGTGGAAGCGAACCACGGTGGGCGTGGGAGCCTCGGTAGCGGACAACCCGCTCGACACCGAGGGCGGCTATTCGGTCTGGGCCTCGCACCAGTTGCGCGAGAACCTGCGCTTCGACGCGGTCCTCTCGCAGACCGTGACCGACGCGATGTTTGGAACACCGGGTGCTCTCGGCTTCACGGCTATGCTCAGCTGGCGCTTCGGCCACAAGCTGCCGCCGGCCGCGCCCACGCTGGCCAAGGTCGGCCAGGCCGTCAGCCGCGGCCGCGTCGTCCAGTTCAGCGTGCAGGTGCCCGGCACACCCAGGACGGTGGCGGTCAGCGGCACCTTCAGCGACTGGCGGCCCATCGCGCTCAAGCGCGGCACTGGCGGCAGCTGGATGGCCAGCGTCATTGTCGCGCCCGGAACGCACCAGTACGGCTTCCTGATCGATGGCGGCGTGTGGTATGTGCCGGAGGATGCGGCGGACGTGATCGACGATGGTTTTGGGCGGAAAAACGTGACATTAATCGTCAGGCCCAAGTGACGATCCTTATAGAAGGCTCGTCGATAAAGGGATATGAAGAGGATCATTTTGCTCGGTTTGCTACTCCTGTGCGCGGCTGCTTCATTGCAGGCGCAAACGGGTTTGCAGCGCGCGAAAGCGGCGCTGCCGCGCGATGCTGCGCGAGCGCTCGAGCAAACGGTCGCGAACGCGCGCAAGCGCGGGCTGCCGACCGAGCCGCTGGTCGACAAGGCGCTGGAAGGCGTGGCCAAGCGCGTGCCGCCCAGTGTCGTGATCAATGCTGTACGGCAGAAGGCAGACCTGCTGGGGCGCGCGGATGCCGCGCTACGCCCCTTCGGTCCACCCGCGGCGGCCGACGTAACGGCCACGGCCGACGTGCTGCAACGCGGTCTGTCGGTGGAAATGATCAGGAAGGTCCGCGCGGGGCGCCGCAGTGGTGAGCCAGTCGGCTTGTCGCTGCACACGGTGGCCGACCTGATCGAACGCAAGGTGCCGGCATCCGTGGCGCTCGACGTGATCGGCTCATGGCGCGCGCAAGGCGGACGGACGGACCAGTTGCGCGAGCTGCCGGCTGAAGTCGAGAAACTGATTCGTCAGGGCGCATCGCCGGCAGCCGCCGGCCGGAGCGTTGCGGAGGCGGCGCGGCAGGCACGCCCGCCCACGCCACCAGGCCGCACCGGCAGCCGGCCGCAATCGCGAAGAGACGAGCAGGGCGGACCGCCGGCCGAGCCTCCGGCGAGGAAGAAACCGCGCAACAACTAGTTGTGCATTGAATCTGCATCTGACTCCGGGACCCAACACGGAGGGAGTGCAGATGATTTCGTTTTATAGGGGTGCAGTCGTGCTGGCGATCACGGTCGCCATGGCTGCGTGTGTCCAGGAGAACGCCGGTGACGAGGCGGCGCCGGCCGATACGGCCGCAGCCGCACCAGGCGCGCAGCCGGCGCCGGCCGCCAGCCCGCTTTCCGACGCGCAAATCGCGCATATTGCAACGACCGCCAACACCGCGGACATCGAGAACGGCAATCTGGCGAAGGACAAGGCGCAAAACGCAGAAGTGAAATCCTTCGCCAACCTGATGATCTCGGATCACACCGCGGCCAATCAGCAGGCGCAGCAGCTTGCGCAGCAGGCCGGCTTGACGCCGGCGGATAATCCCACGAGCCAGCAGATGATGGCGGACCACCAGGCGGTGAAGCAGCGGCTGCAGGCATTGAGCGGCGCGCAATTCGACAGCGCATACATCGCGCACGAGGTGCAGTTTCACCAGCAGGTACTCGACGCGCTCGATCAGACCTTGATCCCGAACGCGCAGAATGCCGAGCTGCGCAACTTGCTCACACAGGTACGCGCCACGGTCGAGGCGCATCACCACCGGGCCGCGGATATCCAGCAGAAGCTGTGATAAGGAGCGGGGACGGGACGGCGCTGACGAGCGGCAGCGGCGCGGGACGGTGCGAGAGGTCGGAGCCGCGGGCAGGGTCATGCATTTTTCGCTGACCGAGACCGCGCATCGTCCCTACCCCGTGCCCGCCGGAGCCTGGATAATGGAGCAGTCGTGGCACGATCTGCTGTTCGCGCATTGGTCGTATCCGGCAGAGGCGCTGCGCGCGGTGGTGCCCTCGCAGCTGCCCATCGACACGTTCGAGGGACGGGCCTGGGTCGGCGTGGTGCCGTTTCAGGTGCGCGGCCTGCGCGCGCGCTGGCTGCCGGCGATCCGCGCGTTTTCGGATTTTCCCGAGCTGAACGTGCGCACGTACGTGACCATCGATGGCAAGCCGGGCGTGTATTTCTTCAGCCTGGACGCGGCCAGCTCATGGGCCGTGTGGGGCGCGCGCACCGCGTTCCACCTCAATTACTACAACGCGCTGATGTCGATGTTACGCACGCCGGCCGGCATCGCGTATCTGTCGCGCCGCACCGACCGGCGCGGCCAGCCGGCCGACTTCAGCGCGCGGTACCGGGCGAATGGCAAGGGTCTGCGCGCGCAGCCGGGCTCGCTCGAGTATTTCCTGGTGGAGCGATACTGCCTGTACGCGGTCAGTCCGTCATCGCGCGTTTACCGCCTGGACATCCATCACAAGCCGTGGCTGCTGCAGCCGGCGGAAGCGCAGGTGGATGCAGCCATGCTGCTGGTGGCGGATGGCATTGCGGCGCCGAGTGGTGAGCCGCTGCTGCATTTCTCGCCGGTTCAGGAAATGATCGGGTGGCTTCCCGAACGGGTGTCATGAGCGGTCGCAGCGTCGAGCAGCACCCACACGCAGCGCGCCTGCTGCACGCTTTCATCGGTCCAGCGGATCAGGTTCAACGCCTGCACGGCTGACAGATGATGCGCGTGCTGCTGCGCTTCGCTCAGCTCGGGCGCGCCGTGCTCGAGCACGGTGAGCGCGCTCTCCGCGCCGTCCACGGCGTCGATCAGGACGATCAGCTCCCGGTCGCGCATGTAAGGCGCGGCGCGCAGCAGATCGGTCCCCGCTTCCACGAAGTCGACGTCGCTACGCGCCCGGGCGAGCGTGCGCAGCTGGTCGAAGCAATACAGACCGATCGCATCTTCGGGCACCAGCCGGTTGCCCAGTCCAATGACCAGTTTTGGCTTCATACCGCGGGAAACCTCATGGAGAAGGTCGTGCCGCGGCCCGGCTGGCTGTCCACCGTGATGGTGCCGCCATGTTGCGTGACGATGCCATACGCGATCGACAAGCCGAGGCCCGTGCCGCGCCCATCCTCTTTGGTGGTGAAGAACGGATCGAAAATCCGGGCGATGTGCTGCTGGTCGATGCCATGGCCGGTATCGCTGACCGTGACGACGACGTGACCGTCCTGCTTGCCGTACGACGACTTGATGGTGATGCGGCCCTGCTCGTGCATCGCCTGCGCGGCATTGACGAACAGGTTCATGAAGACCTGCTGCAGCTGGGAGCGGTCGGCCATGACTGGCGGCAGCCTGGGGTCGAGGTCCATGACCACCTCGACATTGAAGAACAGCGATTGATTGCCGACCAGCGCGTACGTGTCGCGCGCCACTTCATTGAGATCCACCTGCTCGGTGCCGGCCTTGGACTGACGTGAGAATTCGAGCAGGCTCTTGACGATGTCGCGGCACCGCTCGGTCTGCCGCACCACTTCCTCCAGGTTGTCGCGGCGCGTGTCCATGGAGGGCGTGTCTTCCAGCGTGAGCGAGGTCAGGGCCAGGATACCGCCCAGCGGATTGTTGATCTCGTGCGCTACCCCGGCGGCCAGCATGCCGACCGAGGCGAGCCGCTCCGACTGCGCGACACGCGCCTGCATGCTGACCAGTTCCTGCGTCCGCAGCTCGACCTTGTTCTCGAGCGTGCGTCCCCACTCCTCCAGGTCCGATCGCATCTGCCGCAGCGACCCGAGCATCCGGTTGAACGCATCGGCCAGCACACCCAGCTCACCGGGCTGGTCGGCCGCGACGGTCACATCGAACTCGCCTTCGGCGATCGCGTGGGCGGCGTCCGCGATCTCCACCAGCGGGTGCGTGATCTGCCTAATGATGAGATAGGTGGTGCCGATGATCAGGATCAGCGCAATCGTGGCCAGCAGGAAGAAGACGATGATGATCTGATTGCGCGTGTCGACCGCGACCTCATGCAGTCCCGCGTTCTGCGCGGTCTGCATGAAGGCGCGGCTGGTCATCCACGTGCCGATGGCCGAGGTGACCAGGCCGACCACGCCCACGATCACGAAGTAGCTCGTGATCAGCTGCGCGGTCAGCGACCAGCGGCGGAAGCGCAGGAGCCTATCCGGCATCGCGCTTCAGCCGGACCATGTGCACCGAGCAGGAGATACACGGGTCGTAGGCACGCGCGATCATCTCCAGCCGGCGCGTCAGCACGGCATCCGTCTTGTCAGGGCTTTGCACGACGGCGAAACGGAAATGCCGTTCGATGCTGGCCGCATTCATCGCCGTGGGCGTAATCACATCGGCCGCGACGATGCGGCCGTCTCCGTTGTACTGGTAGCTATGCACGAGCAGCCCGCGCGGCGCTTCGATGATCGCGGTGCCGCTGCCCGCGCGCGGCCGCACGGCCACCGGCGTTTCGGGCGCGAGACCGCGGTCCAGGAAGCGCTGTACGGCCTGCAGACACCACTCGAGGTCGTGCACCAGCTCGACGGCCTGCGCCTTGTTGTTGTCGAGCGGATCCTGCGACGGCAGCTCCAGCCCGATGCGCTGCAGGGCTTCGGCAGCGCGGCCGCCCAGCCGCTCACCGTTGACAGCGAGGCGCGCCAGTGCGCCGACCATGTAGGGCCGGTCCTGGTACGTGCTGTGTTTCGCGTTCGAGTGCTTGATGGCCTGCTCGTTGGTGAAAAGCCGGTAGTCGGCCGGCCGGAATGCCGTGCGCCGCCCGGACTCGAGCAGCACGACGTCGGCGCGACTGCCGTAGCCGTACTGCTCCGGCGTGAGGGCCACGTACACGGTGTCCGTCCGGCAGCCGCGCTCCGGGGGCAGGGCCACCATGAAGTCGAGCAGCATCGGCACGCGCGCCAGGGCCGCGGCCAGCCGATCGCGCAGCTCGACCAGCTGCGCGACGGTCGGCAGTTTGCCGAAGCCGCCCAGCACCGGATTCACCGGCTGCACTGCCCGCCCGCCGATGGTCTCCTGTATCAGGTTCCCCATCTGCTTCAGCTCGAGGCCGAGCTTGACGATCTGCGGATAATCGCGGGCCATGTCGGTCGCGGCCGGATAGCCGAGATAATCGGGTGCGGCCAGCAGGAAAACATGCAGCGCGTGACTCTCGATGTTCTCGCCGCGCAGCAACAGCTCGCGCAGCAGCTCGGTCTGCGGAGTGACGGTGATGCCGAAGGCCGCTTCCGTCGCTTTGACCGAGGTAACGAAATGCGCGGCCGAGCAGATGGCGCAGATCCGCGAGATGGTCGGCGCGACATCGGAGTAGTGCTTGCCGTTCAGGAGCGTCTCGAGCAGGCGCTGCCCCTCGAAAACATTGAACTTCACGCCGGCGACGTCGTCGCCGCGCATCTCGACTTCTATGCCGCCGTGCCCCTCTACGCGGGCCAGCTCGTTCACCACAATCGTGCGCGTCATGCGATCCCCCGTGCAAACCAGTTGAGACGGTTCCTGATGTCCTGATCGGCGAATCCCTTTTCCGCGTACATGGTGATGGCGGACGGGAAATTCGCGCCCGCCACCGGCCCGCGGCAGCCGATGCATGCCACGCCGAGCGCGGTGCAGCGCGCGTGGCAGCCGGCCGCGGTCAACGGACCGCAGCAGAACTCATCACCACCGAGCAGCAGGCACTCCGTCTCGTTTGCCTTGCATTCCACACAGACCGGGTACTGCGGAAAGACCGGCAGCTGCCCGCGCAGCAGGTTTGCCACCGCATCGAGGAACTCGTGCTTTTCGATCGGACAGCCGGTAATCGCGGCATCGACCTGCACGTACTTGCTGAGCGGCTGCATCTGGGCGACGCCGCCCCAGGCGGCGCAGGTGCCCAGGGCGACCAGCAGGCGCGAGCGCTCGCGCGCACGACGCAGGACATGCTCATCGTGCTCGGTGACCACCGCGCCTTCCACGAACGCCACATCCAGCTCGGAGGTATCATCCACGGCAGAAGAGGCCATGAGGAAACTGCGTATATCGATCAGCTCGACCAGGTCGAGCAACTCATCTTCGCAATTCAGGATGACCAGCTGATCACCTGCGCAGCCGGTCAGGCCGAAAATGCCGACTTTGGGTTTTGCCATGATCACACCAACTCCGGGAGGTTCAGCGCATCCCAGTACGTGAAGATGGGACCGTGAACACAGGTGTACTTGTAGCCGATGCCGCAGTGCCCGCACTTGCCGACGCCGCATTTCATGCGGCGCTCGAGCGACATGAGGATGCGGTCCTTCGAGAAGCCGAGCGCCAGCAGCCGCTTGAGCACGAACCGGTAGACGATCGGCGGGCCGCAGACGGCCGCGTAGGTCGTGTCCGCATCGATGATGGCATGCTCGAAGAGCGAGGTCAGCCGCCCGACATGGTGCGGCCACGTGCCGGCCGGATCCTCGTCGACAGCCAGCAGGCAGTTCATGTCGTTGCGCGCGACCAGCGTCACCAGCTCATCCCGGAAGAGCAGCGCGTCCGGCGTGCGACCGCCGTACATCAGGGTGACATCGAGGAAATGGTCGCGCTGGTCGAGGGCGTAGTTGAGCAACGAGCGCAAGGGCGCCATGCCCAGCCCGCCCGCGATCAGCAGCAGATTGCTGCCTTCCATCACATCGACCGGGAAGCCGTTGCCGTACGGACCACGGATCCCCACCACGTCGTTGGTGCGCAAACGGTACAGCGCGTCGGTCAGCCTGCCCACGCGGCGCACGCAGAACTCGAGCACGCCCGGCCGCGTGGGAGTCGACGATATCGAGATAGGCGCTTCGCCCGAGCCGGGTATGCTCATCATGACGAACTGCCCGGGCTGATGCCGCCACGCGCGCGTGTCGGCATCGTCGAGGAAACGCACGGTGAACAGGTGATTGTCGCCGACCATCGGCACGATGCGAACGATGCGCGCCATGCGCGGCTGGTACGGGTTGTCGTGCAGGATAGCCCGCTGCGCGACCGCTTTAGTGCCCGGCATAGCTCACCACTCCTCGCAGACGGTTGATGACGGCGGCGTCCTTGATGCCCACGGGACATATGTCGGCGCAGCGGCCGCACCCGATGCAGCTCGGATGCCCGTATTCGGCGACGAAGCCGCGCTGTTTGTGATAGAAGCGGTAGCGCACGCGCGCGCCTTGCGTGGCCCGGAAGTTCTCGCCGCCCGCCACCAGCGCGTGCGTCGCGAACATGCAGGAATCCCAGTTCCGGCAGCGGGTGCCCGCGTTGCAGCCGAGCGCATTCTCGTCCACGACGTCGTAGCAGTAGCAGGTGGGGCAGACCATGGTGCAGGCGCCGCAGGCGAGGCATTTCTCACCGAGCTCCTCCCAGATGTCGTTGTCCCACTCCAGCTCGAGGATCTCGGGCAGGTCGCGAATCTCGACATCGAGCTGCTTCAGCACCTGCAGCTCCTGCGACCGCTCCTTGTAATCGCGTATGTTGCCGCGCGTGACCGGCTCGAACAGCGATTGCGCCGCCAGCACCATGTCATCACCCAGCGCGGTGCCCACGTGGACCATGAAGTCCTCATCGCTGATCTCGTAGAGGAACAGGTCGAAGCCCTTGTCCACGTAGTCGGCATGCATCGAGCGGCAATAGCACGCGGCGTCCGGCACGCAATCGATGCCGATCAGCGCCACGTTCTGGCGGCGCGCCCGGTAGTAGGGATCGGGGAACACGCCATCGCTGAACACCTCGTCCAGAATGTTCAGGCCGTTGAGGTCGCACGCGTGCACGCCGAACAGCACGATGCGCTGGTCCGGGTCCTCGACGACCGGCGCATAGCCTTGCGCCGACCAGGTGAACAGCTTCTCGCTGGGCGGCAGGAAATACTTCTTGGGCGGCAGCAGCGTGCGCGTGTACTTGACCTCCGCGTCGGACCAGCGCTCGAGGCGCTCGAACACCAGCGCGCCGCCTTTGCGCACCGGCGCGTGCACCTCGCCGAACTGCTGGAGCACGGCCGCGAACAAATCCAGATTCGCCTTGCGCAGTTTCAGCGTTTTCATGTGGCCGCCTCCACCATCTCCAGCAGCGCATCGGGATTCACCGGCTTGCGCATGAAGGCATCGTGGTTCAGCCAGCTGCGTTCGGGCGGCGCCGTGAAGAACGGCAGCGCCTCATAAACCGAGCTCACCACCAGGATAGGCGTGTCTTCCACCCCGGTCGTGCGCCGCAATCTCTGGATGGTGAAGAAGCCTTCCGTCCGCTCCTTCATCATGATGTCGCACAGGATGACATCCGGTTTGGCCGACGCGGCCAGCGCCACGCCCTCGTCGCCGTCAGCCGCGCGCATTACCTCGTATCCGGAATGCTCCAGGAGCGCGCGCACCGACGCCGCGAAGTCGGCATCATCATCTATGATCAGGACCTTTTTCATCTATTCCTCACACCGCTGCGGATGCGACCGGTGCCTCTGTGCACTGCGTGACCAGCGGTAGCGCCACGCAGAAGGTCGTGCCTTCGCCTTCCCTGCTTTCGACTTCGATGGAGGCGCCCAGCTCCGCCGCGATACGCTTGCAGATGGCCAGCCCCAGACCAGTGCCCGGGATGTCGCCGGCCGTTTCGGAATGGACGCGGAAAAATTCGTTGAACAGGAACTCGCGCTGCGCTTCCGGTATGCCGATACCGGTATCGGTTACGGCCAGCCTGATTTCCTTGCCGCGCGTTTCCAGTGTGATGGTGACCGTGCCGCCCGGGCGGTTGTACTTGATCGCATTGACGACCAGGTTGTCGAGCAGAACATCCAGAGCCTTGCGATCGGCCAGCACCGGGCACGGCTCGGTGGTTGCGACCACCTCGATGCCGACGTGCTGCGCGGCCGCGCGGTCGCCATAACGCTCCGGTACGTCGGCTACCACCTCGCGCAGGTCGATGGCTTCACTGCTGCGCACGAAGCTGCCCGCTTCCACGCGCGAGAGCGTCAGCCAGTCGCGAATCAGCTCCTGCAGCTCGGAGGTGCGCGTCAGACAGCGGTCGAGCCACTGCGCGCGCTGCGCATGGTGCTCGGGCGTGTCGCCCAGGCGCTTCAACACATCCAGATACTGGTGCACGGCCGACAGCGGCGACTGCAGCTGATGGGAGACGAAGGTGACGAAGCGACGGCGCAGCTGCTCCTGGTCCGCGCGCAACCGCTGGGTCTCGCGCAGCAGAGAGCGGCGCTCCAGGCCGCGCTGCACGATGACCCGCATCTCATCGGGGGAAAACGGCTTGGGCAGGAAATCGTAGGCGCCCGTCTTCATCGCCTCGACGGCGGTGCCGATGGTCGCGTAGCCGGTGATCACGAGAATGACGGTTTCCGGGTCCAGCTCGTGCACCCGCGCGACCACCTCCATGCCGCCGATGCCCGGCATCTTCAAATCGACGACGACCAGGACCGGCTTCAGGCGGGCGACGCCATCCAGGCCATCGGCTCCGTTGTCGAAGACCTCGACCTCGAAGCCCATCTTGGCCAGGATCTGTTTGCACGACAGCCGCATGGCGTAGTCATCATCGATGACTACCACGCGCTGGGGGCAGGCTCCACTATCCACTTTTGGCCGGGCCTGCTATCAAACTTGCGGGGCGGCCGGCGCGCGCCGCACCGTCTTCCTGACGATCTCCAGGAAGCGCGCTATGTCCAGCGGCTTCGTCAAGTAATAGTCCGGACGGATCACGCCCAGCTCTTCGGAGCGCGGAAACAGCTCGTCCGGGCTCGTCTCGATCGACGAAACCATGATCAAGGGGATCCGGCCCTCGCCCAGCATCTCGTGCATCTTCACGGCGCCGCTCACCGCGTAACCTTCCGTCGCGGTTTCCATCATCACGTCACTGACGATCAGCTCGGGCTGCGCCTCGATTTTGGCGAGGCCTTCCTTCCCGGATGATGCGGTGACGACGTCGAAGCCTTCACTTTCGAGAAGCGCCTGGACGGACGCGAGGAAATCGCGATCATCATCAATCACGAGAATCATTGCTCTATCCTTTATGGCTACAGAAACCGGCGGGCGCCCAGGATTGCACAATGCGTGCGCGGCACAAGCGGTTGTCGCGGCTGACGTTACGACCTTAGGTGGTACAAATTGACCGGAATGTGCCAGGTGGCGTGTGGCAAAACATCCCAACCGCGCGCACGCTCACGGTCCGCTGCGCAGCAACGCACGCACGACAACGGAGCCGCCGTCGCCCGAGCGCTGCACGAACTCGCGAACGGCCGTGCTGTCGATGCTCGCCGCGTCGAGGTGAGCACCGGCCAGGGCAGCGAATACGGCAGCGTCGCGGCTGCGCGTCTCGCGATCATAGATGTCGCGGTAGAGGAACAGCATGCTGTCGCGGACTTCAGCAATGTCGTAGCGCACTTCAAAGGGGACGCCCCGCTGGAGCGCGATGGTGCTGTCATCCCGCCAGGTCGTGAGCAGCCGCGCCTGCTCCTCGGCAGGCAACAGGATGCCGGCGGCATCCTGGATGGTGAGCGCCAGGTCGATGGCATCGGCGTTCTGCATGCGCACGCAGCCATGGGAGACCGCGCGCCGCAGGCGCGTGCTGTCGGGCGTGCCGTGCAGGAAATACGCGCTGGTGTAGTTGATCTTCACCTTGCCCATGGGATTGTCCGGGCCAGGCGGCGTCACCCGCGCGGTGCGCGCCCAATCGCTGGGCGGCGGATTCCACCAGGGATTCCAGGTGATGGTCTGAATGGTGAACGAGCCGACGCGCGTGGGATACTTGGGCGAGCCGACCGCGACGTAGTACGATCCGATTTCGCCATTGCGATCGAAAACCCGCACCGAGTAGGCGGGCACGTTGAGGATGATGCGCATGGTCGTATCCGCCTCCGGCGACACCGGGCGCGCACGCGGGTCGGGCGCACCGGCAGGCATACTGGCGCCGGCCAGCGGCTCCGTGGGCGCGACCTCGAGACATTCCGGGGCGGCCCCCGAAGCACAGCCCAGCACAGCCGTCACGCCCAACAGCCATACGGCGCGCAGCTTCCATGCAATCAGACTCGTCATGATGGAAAGTTGTGGCCGGCGTACAGCGGGTGATAGAGGAGTTTACCTGAATTGATGTGAGCGGCCGGGCGCGCGCGCCTTGCCCGCGCGCCGCTATTCGCCGAGTTTTCGACATTCGACTTTCGCGGCCGCCCAACCGAGCTTCCCAGCCGATGATGCAGCACTACCGCCCGGACATTGATGGCCTGCGCGCCATTGCCGTGCTCGCGGTGATCGCATTTCACGCGAGCCCGCAAACGGTCCCCGGCGGCTTCGCGGGCGTCGATATCTTCTTCGTGATTTCCGGCTACCTCATTTCCGGCATCCTGCTGCGCGAGCTGGCTGCCGGGACGTTCCGGTTCCGCGATTTCTATGCGCGGCGCATCCGCCGCATCCTGCCGGCGTACATCGTCGTCGCGGTGTTCACACTCGCGCTGTCGACGTGGCTGCTGATCCCCAACGACTACATCTTCTATACGACGTCGCTCGCCGCGTCCTGGGCGTTCGTCTCGAACGTCTTCTTCTCGATGCTGAGCTGGGGCTATTTCGGTGCGCGCACCGAGGAATTCCCGCTGCTGCACACCTGGTCGCTGTCGGTGGAAGAGCAGTTCTATTTCATCTATCCCATGCTCCTGCTGCTCCTGACGCGGTACGTGCGGCGGCGCGTGACGCTCGTCCTGCTGGTGCTCGGCCTCGTGTGCCTGATCATTTCACAGGCGAACATCGGCCACGTGAAGACCTACTTCCTGCTCACCGCGCGCGCCCACGAGCTGATCGCGGGCGCGCTCGCCTACCTGCTGGCGCAGAAGTATCCCGTTCGTTCCGTGGTGGCCGCCAACCTGATGGCGGTCTGCGGGCTCGTGGGGATGACTGCGTCGCTGTTCCTGTTGTCGCGCGGCGTCGCATTCCCGGGCATCAATTCGCTGTATCCGTGTGTCGGTGCCGCGCTCGTGCTGTACGCCGGCGGCAGGGAGAACGTGGTCACGCCGTTGCTGGCGAATCGCCCGGCCGTGTTCATCGGTCTGATTTCCTATTCGCTGTACCTCTGGCATTGGCCGATCTTCGTTTTCCTGCGATATCGGCACATAGAG